>JAFAJU010000514.1 GCA_019236035.1 Verrucomicrobiota bacterium
TCGGGGATCGCAGCGCAGTTGATGGCGATGAAAGGTTGTACGCTCCGGTTGCTGTAATGATGAATCGCGCGGGCAACCAACTCCTTACCCGAACCGCTTTCACCGGTAATCATTACCGGCGCATCGCTATGCGAAACCCGGCCGATCATTTTAAAGACCTGCTGCATCGGTTGCGATTGGCCAACCAAACTGTCTTGATATTGCTCCACCGTCAGTTGGGGCTTGAACGCAGTCGCCGAACGCATTTCAGCCTGAGCGGTCAGTGCCGCATCAACGACCGGCTTCAGGTTGAATGGGAGCGACTCTTTCCTGAGGTAATCAAACGCCCCCAACTTCATCGACTCGATGACAGATTGCGTCGTACCAAATGCGCTCATCAGAATGACAATCGCGTTGGAATCTCGCTGACGCACTCTGGCCAACAGCTCCAATCCGCTGAATGGCATCAAATGCGTCTCTGAAATCAGCAAATCCGGATTCTCGCCAATATAGATCTTGTATGCCTCGTCGGCTGTCGTCGACGTGACGACCCGAGTCGTCGGCGTCTCGAGCTGATTCTGCGCCCACTCCAAGAAGTCGGTTTCGGGATCAACTAACAAGATCGTCTGCATCAATGTTTGTGCCCAGTGGGGTGCCAGGAACCCTCGTAAAATTCCCCTCTTCCACGAGCAAAAGCATATAATTTGCGCATCTAAATGAATCCGCAAGCCACATGCTCAATTTTCTACACTAGAATAAGGCCCTTTTTCAGACCGGTCCATCCAAGATGCGAATAAAGAGACACGGTAGGGTCGCGCTCCCATAGGCGTTAACTTAAGGCAACCGCCCGGGTTCCTTCCCTGAAAGGGGGCCAGAATTTAGCCCAGGGTTTCAACCCTGGGTATCCGGTATTAAAGAATGCGCCCTGAAAGTGGCGCCAGAACGCCGAAGAGCTTGGCGATCATATCGGCTTGACATCGCGCACCGGATTCTGGCGCCCCTTCAGCTTCAGGGCAGATCACATAAAACGCCCAACCCAGGGTTGAAACCTGGGCTGAGCTGTTGACCCCTTTCAGGGGAGAATTTCGCGCTCGTTCTCTTAAATCAATGCCCATACCTCACCCCCTAAACCCCTCCGTACCGTCTGTTGCGCCGCCCGAACTCCTTCACCGCCTCAAACAGATCTGCTCTGCGGAAATCAGGCCAAAGTTTCTGCGTCACGTAGATTTCGGTATAACTCAATTGCCAAAGGAGAAAATTGGAAATCCTCATTTCTCCCGAGGTTCGAATAAACAGGTCCGGATCGGGCCAGTTATGCGTATACAAGCTTTGCTGAAAGATTTCGGCGTCAATCTGCTCGCTGGCAAGTCTCCCGGCGAGCACCTCTTCAACGATCCGTTTAACTGCATCAACGATTTCGGCTCGGCCGCTGTAATTCACTGCCAGGATTGTGGTAAGACTCGTGCCGGTTGCGGTTGCTTCGATTGATTCGCGGATCTGTCTTTGAACAGCCGGCGGCATTTCGTCCAATCGGCCGATAGCCTGGAGCTTGACACCGCGTTTGCGCAAGTCGGCGGTGTAATCCTTGAGGAACTTCTGTAAAAGGCCCATCAGGGTATCGATTTCCTCTTTCGGACGACGCCAGTTTTCCGTTGAGAACGTGTAGAGGGTCAGATACTTGACTCCCAGATCAAGACAGGCCTCGACACATTCTCTGGCTGAGTTCGCTCCTTCGAGATGACCTCGGCTCCGCGGCCAACCGCGTTGGCGAGCCCAACGACCGTTGCCGTCCATGATCACTGCAATATGTTTCGGCGCTACCGCGGACATTCTTCAGTCCCAGTGTCCCAAGGAGTGACACTACACCAGAATAGTCTGGGCGCGACTTTGACCCACACCTACTAGTTTTAGGGCGGCTCCGGTAAGGTCGCAAATTCTTTGCAGGTACTCCCTCGCGATGGGCGGCAACTCGTCATATGATCGCGCATCGCTGGTAGGTTGTTGCCAGCCGGCAAGTTCTATGTAGACCGGGACGCACTTTGCCAACTGCCGCACACAAGTCGGCGGGACCTCAATCCTTTTGCCGTCCAGCTTATAGGCCACGCACACTTTCAGCCGAGGAAGAGAATCCAAACCATCCAGGTTTGTTACCGCCAATTCGTCGATGCCGTTCAACATCTGGGCGTATCGCGTCGCAACGGCGTCAAACCAACCGCACCGGCGCGCGCGTCCAGTGACCGAAGCGTATTCACGTCCCATCGAATGCATCAGATCGGCAACTTCCGCATCCTCTGTGGGAAATGGGCCCTCGCCAACCCGCGTGCTATAAGCCTTCATCACGCCTACTACGCGATCGATCCTGTTCGGCGGCACCCCGGATCCAGTGCAGGCACCGCCCGCGGTTGTGTTAGAGGATGTGACGTAAGGATAGGTCCCATGATCGACGTCTAGGAACGTTCCTTGGGCGCCTTCAAAAAGAATCTCTTTCCCTGCCGCGATCGCCTTATTAATCGTCAGAACAGTGTTCGTAATCAGCGGCCGCATTTTTTCCCCAACTTCTAAATATTCAGCCAAAAGCTTTTTCAACCGTACCGGCTTGAGACCGAATACCATCAGGAGCGAATTTGTATCCTTGACTCGCGTTTTCAGTTTGGCTGCAAATATTTCCGGCTGCAAAAGGTCGCCCACGCGAATCCCGACTCTGGCGATCTTGTCACCGTAAGCCGGCCCGATTCCGCGTTTGGTCGTTCCAATCTTCTGGCTTCCCTTGGAGGCTTCTCTCTGTTCGTCAATGATCTTGTGGTAGGGGAAGACCAGATGCGCGCACTCGCTGATCAGCAAATTTTTGGAATTAATCTTAACACCCTGCGCCGCCAACTCCGAAATCTCTTCCCATAGCGACACTGGATCGATCACGACGCCGTTTCCGATTACACAGAGTTTCCCTTTCCGTAGAATCCCAGATGGAATCAGGCGGAGGATGAATTTCTTCTCACCGATAACGACCGTATGTCCCGCGTTGTTTCCACCCTGACTGCGCACCACGACGTCGACTTTATCGGTGAGATAATCGATCACTTTCCCTTTGCCTTCGTCTCCCCATTGGGCGCCAACTAAAACGATGTTAGCCATAAGATCTGCCAGACAAGAAATCGTCCCGGAACTCCGTCAGGCGTTCACGGGACAAACACCGAGACTATAGCCTGCGTCGCTCAAAAATCTCTAAGGATTTTTGAGCGACGCAGGCTACGGCGTCTTCACCTTGATCACCGCGACAACAGGCCGATGATCGCTCGCCGAGTACCAATCGCTCGATCGATACAAATACGATCGCGATTGTTCAATCTGCGGCAAGAGCGCGTCGTCCGTCAGAATATAGTCGATCCGATCGTACGTGTCGCTGAACTGCCGGTAGTACGTCCAATGGTCTCCTTGCGCGTCTGACAGCAAGATGTCGCTCAAACGATTTGCGCTCCGCCGCGGACCAAGAATCTCCTGGATGGCCGGTTGATCCTTCGTGTCATTCAGATCGCCGTACACGAGCAAGTTCACTTTTGGGTCTTTACTCAGAACCCGGTCAATGTGTTGCCGGAGCAGGCGCGCCTCGTTGCGTCGCAACAGCGCCTCCCCCGAGGGAACCGCCAACTTGGACTTTAGATGGGCACCCACTAACCGGAGCCGGTACAAGGGGTTGACTTCGATCGTGACATCCAGAAACCCACGTTCGACCGGTTCCCGTTCTCCGTTTAAGTCAAAGAACAGAGTACCCTCTGAATGGCGCTCAATAATTTTGAACCGGCTTACCAATGCCAGATGCCGGTCCGGATCCGGGCCGTTTACATATTCAGTGAACGGGTATTCGAGACCGGTCTCGTTGAGACGTTTCCGAAACTCTTCGAATTGATCAGGCGGCCCCATCTCGGCCACACCCAGTATGTCTGGGTGTATTTCCTTGATGATCCGAACAAGCGTGTTCTTTTCACCTTCCGGCTTGGGCTCAAACACAGCTCGTCCCCCCTCGCGCCGGTTCATTTCGAGATAATTCTCGACGTTGTAGTGAGCGAACGTAACCGCTTGCTGCCCGAGAGCATTTCCGGTCAGCAAGATAAGCGCTAATCTGCAAAATCTGAGGAGCTCCCTCAAAGACATGACAAAGCCCCTAAACCCTGCAGATAAATGCAAAACTGCGCCACGAACGACGCAGTACGGAACAAAGATCTAGAAATTTAGGAAGGCTGGGTCGGCTGCTCAGCCGCGGGCCGTGCCTCAGGCGCTTGCGTCGGAACGGGTTGCGCCGGTTGAACTTGCTGCGCCGGCTGCGGCGCCTGATTTTGCTGAACAGGCAGCGCCTGCTGATAAGGCTGGGTATTTTGCGGGGCCGCCTGAGCCTTCAGGTCCTGCCCGGCTTGATGGAGTTCCTTGTCAAATTCCTCGCGCGCTTTCCGGAACTCGTTCATGCTCTGACCTAAACTCCGCGCTAGCTCTGGGAGCTTCTTTGCGCCGAACAAAACAAGCACGATCACGAGGATCAAGACCCATTCTGTCGGTCCTGGCGTCACTAGAGCGAAGGTATGCATAGTCCTAGACGGTACTGCAGGGTCCGCTAATTTTCATCCGAAACCTGCGCCTATTTCCAATTAATTTATTTTAAAGCGTTCAGCCGGGAAATCAGGTCTGCTTTACTGGTTAACCCAACGACCTGGTCCTTAACTTCGCCACCCTTAAAGAATAAGAGTGTGGGAATGTTTCGGATCCCGAACCGATTCGAAAGGGCCGGATTGTTGTCAACGTCCACCTTCACGATGCGGACAGCGTCTCCCTGTTCTTTGGCAATCTCGTTGAGAACCGGTGCAATCATTCGGCATGGACCGCACCAAGTGGCCCAGAAATCAACAAGTACCGGTACGTTTGATTCACTAACCGCCTGATCAAAATTTGCTTCGTCCAGATGTGTAACGGATGCAGTAGACATAGTCGCTTAAGAATTTACGCTGTGCATTCAGTCCGGAAACGCAACCTCAGCTGAATGCCATCAGCAACTGCACAATAAGCGAAATCACAGAAAAAGCGAGCAGCAAGCCGATGAGAGGTACGAGCCACGGATCCCGCTTCGCTTCGACCAGGTTCGACATCAACATGTGCACCCCAGGCAAAGCGTCCCCTTCGCGACGCGGTTCCGTCTGCCCAGTGTCCCCGTGCTCTGAAACCTCCACTTTGGGCTGGGCCCTCGGCGGAACCGGAATTCTTGCGACGCTCTTTTTCGGTTCAGCCATCGACCTATATACCGTTCCAAAATGACCGGATGTCAACAGGGGAAAAAAACGTTCACGGTTCGCCGTTTGGCGTTCACCGGGAGTTCGGCGAACGCCAAACGGCGAACGTTGAACGTTGAACGCTCCGGTTTTGCCTTGCACTTGTCGCCTTTTCCTCCAAGGTTTGGACCTTTCGCGATATGAAGACATTGGTCACCGGTGGCGCCGGGTTTATAGGTTCGCACCTGGTTGAGGCCTTGCTGGCCAATGGGCACACGGTCTGCGTCGTTGACGACTTTAACGACTTTTACGATCCGCAGATTAAAAAGCAGAATCTCCAAGCGTTTCTTTCAGATATCCACCTGCATACTGTCGATATCCGAGACAGGCATGCCATTCTGGGGGTCGTTTTAACGGAAAAGCCGGACACCGTCGTGCATCTCGCTGCTCGAGCCGGAGTCAGACCATCCATCCAGAATCCAGAACTCTATCTTGAAACCAACATCAATGGAACCTTCCACCTTCTCGAAGCCGCTAAAGCCGGCGCGGTTGAGCGCTTTATCTTTGGCTCGAGTTCTTCTGTCTACGGCACATCGCCCAC
>JAFAJU010000589.1 GCA_019236035.1 Verrucomicrobiota bacterium
CTTGGGGGATGATCCCTTCCAAATCTATCGTTCAGCGGGTCAAAGTAAATAATAAATCAGGTCTCGAAAAAAATCCCGGCTAGCCCGCAAAAATCGCTTAAACAGACGCTGCGCGTCTAGGACGCGACGAAGCGCGTCCCTACCGAACAATCTGGTAGGGCCAAGGACTTCGGCGAGCTCAGTCGAGCTGTTCACCTTGGCCTTGTTGCGGCAACGCCGTTAGTCCAGGTCCTCGATATCCAAGAACCGTTGCCCGGTTCGCATCGCTGCCAATTGCCGTTTCATCCTGGAGAGTTTCGCATCATGGGCAGCGTCGCGTCTCAGAGCAACGCCGGTTGCGAGTATGTCGATTATGACCAAGCCGGCAATCCGTGAAATCGTCGGAGTATAGATGTCGGTATTCTCGAGCGTTTCGACGATCAAGCCGACGTCACAGTTCCGGATCAACGGGCTGTCGCTACCTGAAATACCGATTACCGTTGCCCCATTTTTGCGGGCAACCTTGGCGATATCTATGATGGCTACCGTATTTCCCGTATTGGAAATTGCGACCGCTACGTCTCCGGGCCGCATCATCGCAGCCGCTATGAATTGCTGGTGCGAGTCGGTGTGGGCCAGGCAGGGGACCCCGAACAACGGGAACTTCTGTTGGGCATCCAATGCAATGATACCGGACGCTCCAAAACCAAAGAAATCGATGCGTGTAGCCTTCTCGAGGATTTCGATGGCTCGACCCAAGATTTCTTTGTTAAGCTGTCGACGGGCCCAGTTAAGGGTATTCATCGTGTAGTCGAAAATCTTGTCGGCTAGCGTCGAGGTGGAATCTTCGGCGCTCAAAACAGAGTGCGTCGCGGGCATTCCCAAGGCGATGCTCTGGGCCAGGCGCAATTTGAAATCCTGAAATCCGGCACAACCGATAGCTTCACAAAATCGAATCACCGTAGGTTCGCTCACTCCGGCTCGGCGGGCGGTTGTGGCCAGGGTGGCGTCCAGGACAAAGCGAGGGTCGGCGAGAACAAGCTCTGCGGCTTTGCGATCCGATCGCCTGAGTTTGTCCAACAGGGTCGTGATGACTTCCAAAATATTTCGTGCTGGATCGATTTTCGGTCGAATCTTCTCAGTCATGTCCATGCGCGGATTTGCGGTTGACCAGGGTGAGTTAGGAGGCATCGGGTGGCGGCAGCAGCGCACATCTGCATGGCCGTTAAGTACCTCATTTTCGCGTGTTAGCGGTCATTTGAACAGATACCATGCGAACGGGTGTGCGCAAATCGTCTTAGCCTGCAGCGCGCACAAATCTTCAGAGATTTGTGCGCGCTGCAGGCTCACAGCGGGCGATTTTTGCGGGCTAGGCGCAAACATCCAAAAATGATGTGCGGTCATTTTGCCGTATCCAGCGGTCTGCCGGTACTTACTGCAATTTTAGAGAGCCGGTCGAATGTTTTCCCGGCGACCGGAATATCTATTTGAAACACCTCTGCGATTACGCGGGTCCATCCGTGTAGGAAATATGTCCAGCCATCCTCGACCTGAAGATGGCAGGCTGACTTCTGAGCATTTGCCTGACGAATGAAGACTAAATCGCCCCGATAGTTCAGTTCCCAGACAATTCCGTTCACCGGGAATCGAGCGGCGTCTGTCAAAGGGGAGCCTGGCGCGTCTTTACCGAGCCCGGATGCGTTGACTACCAGTGACCCTGGTTTCAGGCGATTAGTGACGAAGTCGTTATCGCGTGGCTCAGATACTTGAATGTATTCTACTGGGACTGTGGAATGGAATCGTGCGTGGATCTTGCGAATCTCCGCTAAACGCGACGGGTGCAGGTCGGAAATGATCACACGCGACGGTCGGTTCGCTTCCTTTTGTGTCTCACCCTGCATCAGATGCCACGTAATTGCGATTGCAGCTCCGCCCGCCCCGATGACAAAGGCTTCCGCGCCGCTATTCTCCCAATGATTCGCTGGGAGGAATCCGTCGAGAGTGAGTCCGGAGGAGATTGGATCTTTCGCATGACAGAGAAGTTTACCTTCCCGCTTGGAAATGCAGCTAGTCTCGCCCATGAGCAGAGCGTGCCGGTCGATCTCGTCGAATAGATCCCGACAGGCTGCGAAAAGGTCGATCTTATGGGTTGTCACCAGCGCTCCGCGCGAGAGTGGATCGCTCTTTATGAATTCAACGACCCCACGGTAGGAGTCTGGATCGGCGTGGATCGGAAAGTCGACCCCTACTATTTGGGCATCGGGAATCTTGAGGTAATCCGCCCATCGCGGAAAACTCGTTATGATTGAGGACTTCGCCGTCGAAACCCCGACGAAATACAGGGTGGGCTGGGTGGCCGGGCGGTAAAATTGGCTCATAAGTATATCATTTTAGCGGCTGTGTGTTAGGATCGCGACGCTCCCCCCCGCGTTCCTGCCGCGTCGCGAATCCTAACACACAGCCGCTAAAATGATGAATAAAGACCTCTTACTCGCGATCGACGTGGGCACTGGCAGCGTTCGGGCTGCCCTGATCACTCTGAGTGGAGAGACGGTGGCATTCTCAGCGCAAGAACATGACCAGCTTGTTCCTCAATTTGGCTGGTCTGAGCAGCGTCCCGAGTCATGGTGGGAAGGTGCCGTAGCGAGCGTGCGAACCGTGCTCGACAAGATCGATCACGCGTCCGACCGCGTGGCCGGGGTGGCCGCATGCGGCCAGATGCATGGAAGCGTTCTGATTGATGATGATGGCCGGTTAGTCCTGGATCGAGTCCCGCTTTGGAACGATAAGCGAACCCGGGAAACTGTGGAAGAGTTTCAGCGAGCTCACGATTCGAAGAGACTTTTGCCGATTGTGGGGAATCCGCCAACGGTAGCCTTCGCGGCGTTCAAATTGAAATGGATAAAACGTCATGAGCCGAAAGCGTATGAGGCGGCGCGAACGCTGCTCATGCCCAAGGACTACATAAATTTCCGGTTAACCGGGGCCCGCGCGATCGATTTCTCCGAGGCTTCCTGCAATTATCTGCTCGATATAGGCCGGCGCGTCTGGAGCGAAGAGGTCGTAACCCAATTAGAACTCGATCCGCGAAAGTTACCGCCTCTAAAAGAGGCCTGGGAAGTACTGGCCGCGGTCAGCAGGGATGCGGCCCGCGAGACCGGATTGTTGGAGGGAACGCCGGTAATCGTCGGGGCGGGGGATTATCCGGTGACTCTACTCGGATCCGGAGTTATTCGCGCCGGTATGGGCTCGGATGTGACGGGTACTTCGACGCTGATTACGTTGATGACTGAGGAACCGGTTCTCGATCCGGTAATCACCAATGTTCAAGGCGTGGCCGGCGGGTGGGGGGCGTTTACCATCCTGGACGCAGGGGGCGATGCGATGCGCTGGGCCCGGCGGGCGTTTCACGAAAATCAGTATTCCTACGACCGTATCGTTGAACTGGCGAACGCCGCGCCGGCTGGGGCCGATCGCTTGTTCTTCCTGCCTTACCTCAATGGTGAACGGCTCGCAAAGCGAGGCAACTCGCGCGCCCAGTTTGTCGGTCTCACGAGCAGTCATGGCGTCGGTCATTTGCATCGGGCCGTCATGGAGGGGGTCGCATTCGCGTCTCGACGCAACATAGAGATAATGAAATCGAGTGGCAATTCGCTCGATCGACTGGTCGCAGCCGGCGGCGGCGCCAAGACCAGACTCTGGTTGGAGATCAAGGCTAGCATCTATGATTGCCCGATTTTAACACCGGCTGATCCGGAATGCGGGGTGCTGGGCTGTGCGATGCTCGCCGGTGTCGGCGCCGGTATTTTTAGCAGCCTTGAGGACGCCGCGCAGCGATTGGTGAGGTACGAGGCAGAAATCCAGCCCAATCCGGCCTGGTCGGAGCGGTACAAACGAATGGGAGCGTTCTTTAACCGGGTGTACGAGCAAAGCGAGTCTTATTGGGATGAGATGGATCAGCTGTAGCCGGTAGCGCGTAGCGCGGCGCAGCTGCGCGACGGGGGAGAAGCGTGTCGGCGTATCGGCGTGTCGGCGTATTACAGATCCACACGAAGACCGCGAAGGTCGGAGAACGGCTCGAAGGATATACGCGTAGGCCTGCGAAACGGGCAAAATACAATTCCTCGTATATTCGAAATCCTTTCAGACCTTCGTCACCTTTTTCTGACCTCCGTGACCTGTGTGTGAATCTTCTGTTGTGCGCCGATACGCCGATACGCCGATACGCCGACACGCCGATACGCCGACACGCCGATACGCCCTGCCGGCGCAATCGAGTTGATCAACGAACCTCTGCGGACGACAATAAAGAAAAGCGAACGTCAACGCCTGTATTCTTTAGCTACGTCCGTTGGCGTTTGACGAAAGTTAAACGATGACCAGCTAATTTCTTATGGAAGCTCTCGTTCTCGAAAAAAAGGGTCAGCTGTCGCTTCGCGAGATCGATCTACCGGCCGCGATGGGCCCGCATGACGTCAAGATTGCCATTCACACCGTGGGAATTTGCGGCAGCGACGTTCATTATTATGAATACGGCGCAATCGGCCCATTTGTGGTGAAGCAGCCGATGGTGCTGGGACACGAAGCTTCCGGCACGGTGGTCGAGGTGGGTCAGGCGGTAAAGAATCTGAGGCCTGGTGACCGGGTCTGCATGGAACCCGGTATTCCTGATCCGAACAGCCGCGCCGCCCGCCTGGGAATATACAATCTTGACCCGGCGGTTCGCTTCTGGGCCACGCCGCCGGTGCACGGATGTCTGACGCCATTTGTCATTCACCCTGCCGCATACACCTTCAAACTTCCGGAGAGCGTCAGCTTTGCCGAGGGTGCAATGGTCGAGCCGCTGGCCGTCGGAATGCACGCGGCGGTAAAGGCTAAGATCAAACCGGGCGACCTCGGGGTCGTGATCGGGGCCGGGCCCATCGGAATCGTCACAGCGCTGGCTGCCCTTGCCGCGGGATGCAGTCAGATTGTGATTGCGGACGTCCAACAACCAAAACTCGATTTGGCGGCCGGATTAGGGCCGATTCGACCGGTGAACGTCGCCAGAGAAAGCCTGCGCAGCGTGATCGATGATCTAAACGAGGGGTGGGGAGCTGACCTCGTGTTTGAGGCTAGCGGTGCGGTGGCTGCTATTGAATCTATTCATGAACCGCTGTGCCCGGGTGGGCGTATTGTCCTCATCGGGCTCCCCATCCGACCGGTGTCGCTGGACCTTGTTGCGTTAAATGCGAAGGAAGCTTCGATCGAGACCGTCTTCCGATATGCGCATGTTTATCCGCGTGCGCTTGCACTCATGGGTTCAGGTCGAATCAACGTTAAACCGCTGATCAGTCGCACATTCGAATTCCGCGAGAGTGTGGAAGCATTTAACTTCGCCGTCAAGCCTCCGCCAGACTGTGTCAAGGCACAGATCAGGCTGGTTTCGGAATAGCCGT
>JAFAJU010000615.1 GCA_019236035.1 Verrucomicrobiota bacterium
GACACCGTAAGCTTCCGCCCGATCCACTGGCGGCATTTCGAGAAAGCGGTTACGAGACCCGAGCATCGAAGGAACGCAAGGCGCGGCGGGCGGAGCTTGGATTGACTGCGTCCGGATCGTACGCGTAGCAGTGACATGGGCGTCCCGGCCGTGCGTCGACGAAAGATCACGGGCGGGACGCCCGTGCTACGATGCGCGGGTCGGAAATTCTCCTATGCCGACGCGCGCGGCCCGAAAACTGCTGTAGATTCTGCCCGAGAAGGTGTCCGTGGAAGCGTATGAACGACCAAACTAGACCAAGCGATGAGACTCTTGAAGCGCTCCGGCGAGCCGAGCAGAAATACCGGAGCATTTTCGAACATTGTCTGGAAGGGATATTCCAGACGACTCCGGACGGGAAATACCTGAGTGCGAATCCGGCCCTGGCGCGGATGTATGGATACGCTTCGGCCGACGAATTGATCGCGGATCTAACAGATATCACCCGGCAGCTGTATGTTCTGCCGGGGCGCCGCGCCGAATTCATCCGGCTTGTGCGCGAACAGGGGAAGGTGATCGACTTTGAATCGCAAGTGCACCGGCGGGATGGAAGTGTGATTTGGATATCCGAAAACGCGCGCGTCGTGCGCGATGAAGTCAGCGGTGAAGTGCTGTATTACGAAGGGATGGTCCAGGATATTACACGGCGCAAGGCCGCGGAGGAAGAGCGAGACCAGGCCAATAGGCGCTTGTCGGTGCAATACGCGGTCGCTCGCACGCTGGCCGAAGTCCGCCATCTGGGCGAAGCGTCGGGAAAAATTGTGCAGTCAATCTGCGAAAGTATGGCCTGGGATTTTGGCGATTTGTGGCGTGTGGATGCCGCCGCCAAGGTGTTGCGTTGCGTCGACATCTGGCACACTCAGGAGTTCCGGGCCCATGAATTCGTCGATGCTACCAAACAGACAACGTTTCCGCCCGGCGTCGGGCTGCCCGGACGCGTCTGGTCGAGCCGCAAGGCATTTTGGATGCCGGACGTAGGCGTAGACGAGAGTTTCCAGAGAGTGGCTCTTGCGGCGAAAGGGGGGCTCCATGGTGCATTTGCCTTCCCGATTATACTCGGGAGCGAGGTCATTGGGGTTATGGAATTCTTCAGCAGCGGGATTCACTCGCCGGATGATGATTTACTTTCGATGCTCGCCGCGCTGGGCGCACAGATAGGTAGCTTTATTGAGCGCGAGCGGATGGCAGATCAGCTCGCCCAGTACGCCGAGCCCACCTGAGGACGGTAGGGCGAGGCTCCCGTGAATCGTGCTCCTGCTCGTGCTCGATCTGTTGGCCATCCGCGCCGAGAAGAGGGCCCCGATCTTTCCGCAACTGTTCTGTTCCGGCCAGCGTGGCAGCGGAGCGGATCTTTCTCGAGCACAAGCACGAGCACGATTTCTATTGTCATCCAACACCCTGATGAGTCAGATGTACAAGGGACTAAAAAAGCTCTGGATGATTATTCAGAGCGCTTTGTCTCTGACAAGAGCTCCACCATGAATGTGCTGGTCGTTGATGTAGGCGGGACAAACGTCAAGATCCTGGCCACGGGTCAAGACGTCCCGCGCAAATTTCCCTCCGGGCCCACGCTGACTCCCGAGCGAATGGTTTCCGGTGTAAAGCAGCTCGCAGCGGAGTGGAAGTATGAGGTTGTATCAGTGGGCTACCCGGGACCGGTTCTTCGGGATCGGGCGGCTTCGGATCCCCATAATTTGGGGCACGGGTGGCTCGGATTCGATTTCGAACCCGCGTTCGGTTGCCCGGTCAAGCTCATCAATGACGCGGCCATGCAGGCCCTGGGGAGCTACGAGGGTGGGAAAATGCTTTTTCTGGGCCTGGGAACCGGTCTAGGTTCCGCCATGATCCTGGAAGGTGTCTTGCAGCCGATGGAACTCGCTCATTTGCCCTACAAAAAAGGAACGTTCGAGGATTACGTTGGACTCCGGGGATTGGAGAGATTGGGCAAAAAGAAATGGCGGCGTTGCGTCGCCGACGTTGTAGCGCGTCTCACGGCCGCGCTCGAGCCGAACGACGTGGTTCTAGGGGGAGGGAACGTGAAAGAACTTAAGGAGCTGCCTCCAGCTTGCCGCGCGGTCAACAACGCCAGTGCGTTCCGCGGAGGGTTTCGCCTGTGGGAGAAATCAATCGAACCAAGTCAACCCTGAACGGCGATAGGTGAGAGGCGGAAAAGGCGCCGAGCACCGCGCGAGAGTTCGGATTTCCTCATGGCTCAACCGATCCGAGACATAGACGGCGTCATGGCCAGTTTTGGATCCTTTGGATATGTGGCTGACCGCCCGCTGGCCACCGCGATCTATCTGCTCGTGCAACTTGGGAAACCGCTGCTCATCGAGGGGCATGCAGGCGTCGGAAAAACCGAGGTGGCCAAGGTACTCGCCTCGTTGCTCGAGACAGAGCTGATCAGACTCCAGTGCTATGAAGGATTGGACCTCAATTCGGCTGTGTATGAATGGAATTATCAGAAGCAACTGCTGGCCATCAGGATTCAGGAGGGTAGCGGCCGGAGCGTCGAAGAGCGGGAGAAATATGTCTTCGGTCCGAATTTCCTTTTGAAGCGGCCCTTGCTCCAATCCATCCTGTGCGAAGAAGCGTCACCTGTCTTGTTGGTGGATGAGATTGACCGAGCAGACGAGGCGTTTGAGGCCTTTCTACTCGAGCTGCTCTCTGACTTTCAGATCAGTATTCCGGAACTGGGGACAATTAAAGCGAAGCGAAAACCGTACGTCATTCTGACGTCAAACAGCACCCGTGAACTGAGCGATGCCCTCAAAAGGAGATGCCTTTACCATTGGATCGATTATCCGAGCCTTGAAACGGAAATTGAAATTGTGCGTGCAAGATTGCCAGGCATCGAGGAAGAACTTCGTTCACAGGTGGTTCATTTCGTCCAATCGATCAGGCGGGTGAACCTTTCCAAGCCGCCGGGAGTCGCTGAAACCCTTGACCTTTCGAGATCGCTGACGTTGCTGAAGAAGCCGAAGCTGGACCGGGAGGCCGCGGAGCAAACATTGGGGTCCATTCTGAAATCCGCGGATGATCTTGCGAAGATTAGAGCCCAGGGGATTGAGAAGTTCCTGTGCTGAGGGTAGCATAGGCATCCCGCCTAGCCTGCATTGCTCACAAATCTTCAGAGATTTGTGAGCAATGCAGGCTCAGGCAGCAGAATCCTCCGGCTACGCCGGACCATTCTACTGCTTTTTTGAAGAGAAGAGTTTAAAAACAGGTTGTTTGGAATCCTTTAATTGTAAAAGAGGCTCTTGAACAGACGCGCAGCGTCTGTTTAAGAGCTTTCTAGCCCGCAATGAGCTCGTCCATTGTCCCAACGCGTGATTTTTGCGGGCTAGGCGACGTCAATACAGGCTGGAAGCCTATGCTACTTTGAACCCCAAACCCCAAACCCCAAACCCCAAACCCCAAACTCCGAACTCGAATACAGGCTGGAAGCCTATGCTACAATTGCAAGACTCTGCGAACGGGCTGGTAAAAGCAGTCGTGGAGTTCTGCCGCTTCGTCCGAGCCAATGGCGTCGGCTCCGGCACGCAAGGGACCGTGGGCTGCATACAAGCTCTGGAAACCGTGAAGGCATTTGATCCTGATACTTTCAGGTTCACACTCAGAGCAGTCCTCTGCGCGTCCAAGGATGAGTGGCTCTCGTTTGATACACTTTTCGCGGCTTTCTGGGGTGAACCGGAAAACCGTCCAGGGATTCACGTCGAGAACTCGGCTGGCAGGAGGTTTTCGGCGCCCCGACTGGGGAACGAGAAGATTTCCCCCATACTCAGCGGCGATATCGTCGATTCAGATCGGGAACCGGAGGACGAAGGAAAAGCCGCGTTTGGAGCGAGCGCCGTCGAGCGGCTCAGGAAAATAGACTTCTCTCAGGTGCCGCAAACGGATCTGGCAGAGCTTGAGCGAGTTTCACAGCGCCTTCTGCGGCGAATGAGTTACCGGGTCTCAAGAAGGCTTCGACCCGCGAAATGCCGCGGTTTCGTCGATCTGCGCAGAACGATCAGACGAAGCATTGGTCGCGGAGGGGAACTCATCGAACTAAGCTACAAAGGACACCGGCGACAACCGACCAAGCTGGTCATTCTTCTGGATGTCAGTGATTCGATGAATCTGTATAGCTTTTTCCTGTTGAAATTCGCTTACGTACTTGGAAGGGCAGCCCGGGAAGTCGAAACATTCGTTTTCAGCACCAGCCTCGTCGCGGTGAGCAGTTTGTTGCGGACCAGGCGATTGGCGGACGCTTTAGAGACGCTTTCGCGGACGACTACGGGGTGGTCGGGTGGCACAAAGATTGGGGGTTCACTTGAAGAATTTAACCGGCTCTACGCCCGCAGGTTACTTTCCCGGAAAACGATCTTCGTCATCCTGAGTGATGGGTGGGACACCGGAACGCCCGATGTCTTGGCCGCTGAGCTGAGGAAGATTAAGCTTTGCGTAAGCTGGCTTATCTGGCTGAACCCGCTTTTGGGCCTTGAGGAATACGAACCGGTCACGCGCGGAATGAGTGCCGCGCGGCCTTACATAGACGTTTTTGCGCCGGCTCACAACCTGGAGAGCCTGCTCGCGCTTGAAAGACACTTGAGTCCCGGCCCACAAAGACCACACCGATGAGCTGATGGCGTGCTTAGAATATTCTTAGAGAGACGAGGATGTTTGACGAGTTCTTGAGCAAGGTCGCTGCGCTGAGCGCTGCAGAGTGCCCCTTTGCGGTGGCGGTTGTGGTCAGATACCAACCACCGGTTTCCGGCAAACCAGGGGACAAAGCGATTATTCAAGCTGATGGCAGCGTCTGGGGCTGGATCGGCGGCGGATGTGTGCAACCGTTGGTGATCCAGGAGGCCATGAGCGCGATCGAGGATGGAAGCCCGAGATTGATCAGGATTGCGCCGTCGTTAAGCTCTGAATCCGAAGAAGGAGTCGTAAACTACTCAATGACTTGTCATGGCGGGGGTGCGCTTGATGTGTACATCGAACCGGTTCTGCCCAAACCGCAGATCCTGATCTTGGGTCGGTCGCTTGCGGCCGAGACTCTGTCGAAGCTTGGGAAAACCATCGGCTACCGGATTAGTGTCGTCGCTCCGGGGGCGAACCGGGAGAGTTTCCCAGACGCCGACCTTATCAGCGGCCGATTGGACTTGAGCGAAGTCAAAATAACCCGGGAAACTTACATCGTGGTTTCCACGCAGGGAGAGCATGACGAAGAAGCGCTGGAGCAGTCGCTCCGCTCAAATGCTCCCTATA
>JAFAJU010000097.1 GCA_019236035.1 Verrucomicrobiota bacterium
CAAGAAAACGTTATACAGCTTATGAGCAGCGCCGGAATTCTTCTTTTTGCGCTTCTTCTCACTACGGTCCCGGAGCTTCGCGCCGAGAAAATCGACAACCGCAATTTCGCCATCGACACTTATTACCCGACTCCAAATGAAATCCAATTGGCCGAGCAGCGCTGGTTCAAGAAAGAGGAGGTTTAAATTTTTATGCCGCAAAGATTTGATCTGGATGACGGCAGCTTAGTACTCATTATCGGCTCGGGTGCAGGAGGCGGTTGGCCGAGCTTGAGCCTTATTATGACAAGGCGGAGGATAAGATAGGCGTAACCGGTACCCACGGAATTCCCCTACTCGACGCCGACAACAATCAGATTGTCATGGCGGCAGGAGCCAAGAAGGTTGGTTACAAGCAATGTTCCACTGGCAATATGGCTATCAATTCACGTCCTCGCGACGGGCGTTCAGCGACGATTCAGGACGGGTTCTGTTTTCAGGGAATTCGCTCTAATGCCAGAGAGCTATATACGCATTGACAAGGAAGTGTCGTGCAGTCGCTGTTGTCTCGGCTACTTATTCGAAATCGCGGATGCCTGAGCAATAGCAAATCGGATCCGCCGGGCGGCGGCGGCGAAATGAGTCGTTCGATCACTTGGTCGTGGAAGCGCTGGTGGCCGCGGTGCGTCGCTTGGGCCGACGGACAGCTCTCACTTTCCCACTGCTGCCGCCACCACAGAAGAACTGATCGCCCCCATCGGACTCGAGCCCCGAGACACCTACTCCGGGCGGCATCTCGAGACTTTCCAGCACCTCGCCCGTTTTGGGATCGACTCGCCTCAGATCGCTCCCCTCATCTTCCCAGCTACCGTGCCAGAGCTCCCCGTCAACCCAGGTGACCCCCGTAACAAAGCGAGTGGTCTCGATGCTGCGAAGAACCGTCCCCGTTTGCGGATCGATTTGATAGATCTTCCGCTCCTCATAGTGGGCTACCCATAGCGTCCCTTCGGCCCAGGCCAGACCCGAGTGACCGCTGCCGGCGGGCGTCGGGAACGTGGCCAGCACTTCGCCGGTTTTCGGATCGATCTTTTGGATGCGATCATCGGCGATCTGATACAGGTGTTGGCCGTCAAAGGCCGTTCCGGCATGTGCGGGGACATCAATCGACCGCAATACTATCCCGCTAACCGGATCGAAAGCGTTCAGTTTGTCTCCGACGGCAATCCAGACTTGCTGACCGTCATAGGTGACGCCATTCACCTTCGTGACGCCCGGAAAGGGTCCATACTCACGGACGATTTCGGCTGCCGATAGATTCATGCTTTCAACCTACTCAATCGGTAGTGGAGTAGCGAGTAACAAGGTGGTCGTGAGTCCCGGCATGGGTGGTGTCATCCATCGACGGGCGCGGGCGCGACCAAACGATTGCACCTTGCCCGCTGCCGCTAGTGATGCGAGCGCCCGTTGCACGGTGCGCTGGCTGGCTCCAAGCGCCAGCGACAGGCCCGAACTCGACCATGACTCACCGTCCGCGAGGAAAGCGAGCACCGTCGCATGTTCCTCTTCTACTGGACGCGCCAGCACGACGACTTCGCGTGCCCGGCGCGGCACCAGCGCAAACCCTTGCTTCGTTGCGCTCACACCGGCCAGCATCCGAAGCGCCCTGCGAAGCCGTCCGATTTCGACTCGCAACCGCCCACGATGCGATTCATCGGCACGCTTCCCTCCGAAAGCCCGCGCAATCAGAGTTTCCCTCGACACATCTCCCGGCCATGCTTCGGCCAACGCGCGCGCGAGTGCAAACAGCACCGGACGCCTTGCCAGTGAAAGCACCTGGCCTGCACTACGCACTACATAGCGGCACGCATCCACGACGATCGCCTTCGAGGCCAGTAACGCTTCAACCTCCTCGAGCAGTAGGAGCCGTTCTTCGCAACGCGCGATCAAGCGCGCCGCGGGCGTATCCAGGACAAGGGATGCGCTTTCGACCTCCGCTGTGAGCTCAGGAATACCTGCGTGGCGCGCGGCGCGCTCGGCCCGACCTAGCGCGGCGCGCGCCGTCTTTGTCTGGAGCCGGCGCAGCGCGATCCCCGCCACCACCAGCTCGTGGGTGGTCCTCAATGCGGGGGGGAACAGCGCGGGATCAAGCCTGGCCAGTGTTCGTTCACCCTCGTCGAGGCGCCCGATCAATAGTAAGCGCCGGACTTCCAGATACCGAGCATGCGCGGCGTTTAGCCAGTCGCCGTGCTCTTCAAGCGTCACCCGCGCCGCATCCAGCGCCTTCGTGGGCCAGCCGAGATCGCGTGAGACCAGCGCAATCTCGGACTCAGCAACAACACACCTTGCACGAGCCACAGCCTCTTTCGGGCCAAAGGCGCGCGCGGCACTTCGCAAGAGAACTTTCGCTCGAACCAGGTCGCCGAGCCGCGCCATCGCGATGCCTCGAAGCGCAAGTGCTGGCGCATCGTCGCGCAAAGCGACGAGATTCAGTGCGGCAATAGGATCACCCGCCGCGAGTGCACGCGCCGCGGACATGATCAGTGGGTCCATCTGAATCGCGTCATACTTGTCACTCACGCCGTTCAATCCGCGACACTAAGCTAACTCACGACCACCAACCAGTAAGTCGTATCAAGAAGAGAAACGAGCGATGAGGGAGCCAAAGGGACAGAACCCCAAAACAACTGACCAATCAAAATGAGCACACAGAAAAAAACGACGACAACACACCGGACCGGGACAGGTGAAGAATGGCTGACAGAGCGGCTTGAGTTGCTCGAGGCAGAAAAGGAGCTAACGCGGCGCAGCGACGACCTAGCGAAGCGACGGCAGGAGCTGCCCTGGGTTCGGATCGACAAGGAATACCGATTCGAGACCGATGAAGGGAGCGCCTCGCTGGCAGACCTGTTTCAAGGACGCTCGCAACTCCTCGTCTACCACTTCATGTTCGGGCCCGACTACACGGCGGGGTGCGCCACCTGCTCAACGATCGCGGATGGGTTTAACGGCTTTGAAATCCACCTCGCTAACCACGACGTCACGCTTTCAGCGGTGTCGCAGGCGCCGTTCGCGAAGATTCAGACGTACAAGCGGCGGATGGGCTGGACGTTTCCCTGGGCGTCCTCGTTCGGCAGTGGCTTCAACTTCGACTTCAACGTCTCGTTCACTGAGGAGCAACAGCGCGAAGGAGGGATCGAATACAACTACGAGCGTGGCGGCCACGCGATGGACGCGGAGGCGGAGATTCCGCAGCCTGTCATCCAGAACGCGGTCATGACCGGAACCGACGTGGCCACGTATACGCGAGAGAGACCGGGCATGAGCGCCTTCGTGCTCGAAGACGGCATCGTCTACCACACCTATTCGACCTATGCGCGCGGGTTAGACGGCCTCTGGGGCATGTACCAATGGCTTGACCGCGCACCCAGAGGGCGCAACGAGACAGGCGTCTGGTGGAGCCGCCACGACGAATACAACAAGCGCTAACGCAAAGTCATGGACTTCATTGATGCAATTGGGGAACGGGAGATCTCACGACCCATGCTTTCCGAGGAAGCTTCCGGGCGAGCCTTCCTCGCTGTCTCGGCGCTGCTCTTCTTCGTCAGCGCAGCGGTCACAATCGTCTGGTGCGGGTCCATGTCGGAGATGGGCGACATGCCGATGCCAGGTAACTGGACAATGTCAATGGCATGGATGCTTATGCCCGGACAGACGTGGCTCGGCGCGGCGGCATCTTTCCTCGGCATGTGGATCGTGATGATGGTGGCGATGATGCTACCATCCTTGACGCCAATGCTCTGGCGCTATCGCCGGGCAGTCAGAGGGACAACCGAAGGGCGCCTGAGTCTGCTCACCGCGTTGGTTGGCGTAGGATACTTCTTCGTATGGACTCTCATGGGTCTGGCCGCCTTCCCGCTTGGTGCCGCGCTCGCGACGCTTGAGATGGAGGTGCCGATATTAGCGCGCTCCGCTCCGATCGCAGCGGGTGTGGTAGTCCTGATCGCCGGAGTACTCCAGTTCACCGCATGGAAGGCGCATCACCTTTCCTGTTGTCGAATGACGCCAAGGGACGGCGATGCGTTGCCGGCAGGTGCCAACACGGCTTGGCGGCACGGTCTGCGCCTCGGTCTCCACTGTACCTACTGCTGTGCCGGCCTGACGGCGATCCTCCTTGTCATCGGTGTCATGGACCTGCGCGCAATGGCTGTGGTGACCGCCGCCATCACCGTCGAACGTCTCGCGCCCGCCGGTGAGCAGGTCGCGCGAGGCATCGGGGCAGTTGCCATTGGGGCAGGGTTGTTTCTAATTGCGCGAGCAGTCGGAATCGCATGATGAACTGACCTCACTGATAACTGATTCACTTTGAGCCGAACTGCTGCATCAAGGTGTCCGTTTAGTGGTGTCGCATGTTTGCGTCGGCCTCCTGTAGTGCCGCCTTGGCAGAAGCTCTCCCCTGTGTAGCGATTTGCAGGGCTCCACTCACCGAGCTAAAGAAACGCCCCATCTCAGGGATATTTGGCATGACCTGACCGTATTCGGCTGCCGCCTGAAACTGCCCCAAGAGCGGGTTGTCGCTGGCCAACTTCTTGTACGTCGAGATTAGCGCAGGAATCCCGGTGGGCTTTGCACGATACATTGCAGTGAGCGCCTCTTCGGTAAGCACGTAGTGCTCGATAAACTCCTTGATCAAATCTTGGTTTGGGCTTGAGCGGTTGAGGTAGGCTACGGTGACCCCGACAAAGGGCCGACCCACGTTCCCATCCACACCTGGGATCGGTGCTACCCCAAAGTCGATTCCATTCTTGATCAGGTTCGACCATGCCCATGGCCCGGAGATCATCATAGCCAGCTTGCCCCGCCCCATTAGATCCTCCACAGCACTGTATGAAACGCTCTTTGGCAGAACACCGCCATGGATTAAAGCGATGATTTCAGAGACTCCATTGACTGCTCCGCGATTTGCGACTCCCACATTGTTCAAGTCGTAGTCTGGTCCGTTCTCCGCAAAAACGTAGGCACCAGCACTCGCCAAAATCCCCCATGAGTAATATGAGCTCGTGTAATCCCAGAGGATAGTGGTCACTCCGGGATGTTCCTTTTTGATTTTCTCGTTCAGCGGTACAAGTTCCGAAAGTTGCAGAGGAGGAGGATTGTCGAGAAGTTTTTTGTTATAGATCAGAGTTACAGTCTCCAGGGCGATCGGATATCCCCAAATCCAATCTCTGTGAAGCACAGCCTGCCAGGCTTTCGGGAAAATCTTGTTTCCAATTTCTTCAGAGATCTGGGTCGGA
>JAFAJU010000413.1 GCA_019236035.1 Verrucomicrobiota bacterium
TTGTGCGGCGGCTTGCGCGGCCGAATTCTCGATCTCTGCCACGGCTCGAAGTCACCTGTCGGTGAATTGTGGATATCAGGCAGGAACTCCACTTCGAACTGTTTTTTTCTGCGACGGATTGTTCGTAAGAACTCCCGACGCAGCGTCTTAAACAACCAGTACTTGATTTGAGACAAATCGCGAAACCTCTCCACCACGCTAACGTTACTTCCGTTGCGTGGCGATTAGATCGTTAAGCGAGCAGAAATCGATAAATTGTTCTCTGCTAGAAAATGTCCCTGTGTAATAAAAATATCGCTTAGCGATATTCATATATTCCGAGGAGGTTTATGTCTCATTCCGGCGCGCTCTACCGGATTTTTAGAGTATAAGCCGAAAAACCAAGTACCTATGCAGGCGGGCGCACGACCCGAAGCACGGGTTGCGCAGACAAGTTAGGGGTCATCACCCGGCAACATACCACTGAGCTCTACGTGAAATGGAAGCTAAATTGTCGTCCGCCACAACGGCTTAGTTTTGGGATTCCCACCTGTTTGCCCGGGCAACAATACGAAACGTAAACAGGCGCCGATTCGGGAAGCTCAACAATTCGGAGTAGCGCCGCTCGAACTTCGGCCTCGAAGCAATCACCGTGGCCCATCCAATAACAAAACTAATAACATCCAGCGCCATCCAGGCATTTCCATGGCTGCCGACATCCACTCCGCCGCCCTAGACGCGGCAGTCCTCGTACCAGCAGCCACGCCGCAACAATGGTATAACAGCGCTATACATATCTCTATAGCGATGTTATACTCATAAGCATGAACACACGCGCTACTTTGCTCGCCGCCGCTTTGAAGGTTCTTGAGGATGAAGGCGCGGCTCGGTTTTCGACTCGCACCGTATGCGCTCTGGCGAACGTCACTGCGCCCACGCTCTACCATCACTACGGCAACGCCGACGGCCTGTTGAGCGCGGCCATGGTAGAGGCGTTCTCGCAGTTCCTCAAAAGCAAGAAAGCTGCGGTGCAATCCCCTGACCCCGTAACGGCCCTGCGCGAGGGCTGGGATGACTACGTACGCTTCGCTGCAGCGCGGCCCCGCCTCTACACGGCAATGATGAGTCACATCCTCAATGGTGCCCAGATACCCGCTGCCGAACAGGCCTACGCGCTGCTGCTCGAACGCATTGCGGCCATCGCTGCCGATGGGCGGCTCGCGCTGCCGGTAGCGGTGGCGGCTGATCTGGTATGGGCATCTGCAAACGCCGCTTCTCTGCTCTACGTGACGACTCAACTCCGTAATGCGGCTCCCCCCACTCCGGATGTCTTGCAGGACATCCGCGAGGGCGCCATGCAAACCATTCTTACTGCTAAATAGAAAGGCTGATCGTTATGAGAATTTTCGTTACCGGAGGTACCGGCCTTCTCGGAGGCCGTCTGATCCCGCAGCTCGTGGGGAATGGCCATCAAGTATTTGCCCTCACGCGCTCGGCGCCGTCCCACACAAAACTTCGGGCATTGGGCGCATTGCCCGTCGATGCCAACCTGGAAAGCAAGGTGTTACCGCCGTTACCTGCGGTCGACGCAGTCGTGCACGCGGCCGCACTATTTCGATTCTCCGGACCCCGGGAGCCATTCTTCCGCACCAATGTAGACGGCACAGCCAGACTTCTGACCGCAGCCGAGAAAGCCGGAGCGACGACCTTCGTCCATATCAGTGCGGCGGGCGTCATCATGGACGAAGCAGGTACGCCCATCCGCGATGCAAACGAGAGCGCACCCACGTTCCCGGACCACTTCTCCGCCTACCTGGCAAGCAAGGCACAGGCCGAGACGATCGTGCTGGCGGCCAACAAGCCTGGTTTCCGCACCCTCGTACTTCGTCCACCGGCACTATGGGGGCCCGGCGATCCGTTCAGCCGTGAACTTCCACAGGCGATCAACTCCGGAAATTTCGCCTTCGTCGACCGCGGCGACTATGCCTTTGCCACCTGTCATGTGGACAACGTCGTCGAAGCCGTCCAATGCGCGTTGGAGCGTGGCGAGGGTGGCCGCGCCTACTTCATCACCGATCAGGAAAAGCAGACCTTTCGCGAATTTGTCGCTTCGCTCGCGAGTCTCCAAGGTTTGTCCATCGAGAAATTGCGTTCGATACCCTACTGGCTTGCGTTGACTTTGGGTCGATTGATGGATGCCGCCTGGGTCGTCCTGCGAAAGGACGGCGATCCGCCGGTTTCCCGTTCGATGATGCGCATGATCGGGCGGGAGTTTAGCGTCAATGATGCCGCTGCACGGCGTGAACTGGGCTATATAGGAAGGACTTCACGCGCCGGCGGTTTGCGTAGTTACTCTTGACGCCCCCTATTGGCCACGTCTCAGATAGGCCGACCGCCGAACTGCTCAAAATTCAGCACTAACCCGTCCGACTGACGTTTATTTTGACAGCAGTCTTAACCAAGTAGAATTGGCAGCAGCACTCCGAGCCCAAGCGCGAAGAACCACAGTGCCGGGGCCGGCGTTCCGACCGGACGAAGGCGACGCTGCTCGCGGGCTGCAATGCGCGGATCGAGAAGCAACCATCGCTTATAGCGCCGCTCCAGCAGGAGGAATATAAATGCAGTGGCCCCGCCATAGATCAAGTGTCCGATGAGCGAGGGGAACAAAGCAGCAGCCGCACTTGCCCTCCAATCGTAAACTCCAGTCAAGATCAACGGTAAAAGAGTCAGCGGGCCTACATACCACCAGATCACACCAAACAGAAATCCCCAGGGAACACCGAGCCCAATGCTAATGGCCTCATTACGGAATAACAGGCCGTAGGTTATTCCGATTCCTACGCTTACGAGAAGATGGATGACCAGGCCGCGGATGCCGCCAAAACTAGTGTCAAGACCGGCAATCCTCGGTAGAATTCCGGTCGCGGCCATTACTGGAATCGATACCAGGCCCCCGACCAGCCCAGCCAGCCCTCCCCATTCGACGGAACGCAGAAAATGGAGTCCTAGACCTTCGGGTTCACGATTCAATGGATCGGATTGGATAAACAGTCTCACCCATATCTGGTCGAGGAATGCATAAACGGTACCCAGAATGAATCCGTAAATAATATAACCGATCAGCGAACCGAATAACGCGGTACCTTGTTCTGCGGACCAATCCGGAGGCTGACGGCCAATGATGGGGAAAACTGTGAGCGGACCAAAGAACCACAGAAAGATTCCAAATCCCAAGCCCCAGCCCATGCTGGAGCCGTAGCCGCGGACGTCGCGCTGGAAGAGAATTCCGAAAATTGAGCCGATCAGCAGCGCAACCAGGAAATGTAGGATTACCGCCCTAGCCTGGGATTGAAAGTCGGGCAACCCTTCGAGCAGCGGCAAGTAGCCTCCTCCATATTCCCAGCCGCTGAACGCCAGCCCACTGATGGTCCCGGCAAGTCCTCCAGCCACGAGCGCACGGCCCCAGCGAAAATGCGGCTGTGCTTGCCTGGTGCGTATGCCTCCGCGGACTCCAAGGACAATACCTACCGGCATGCCCAAGCAAACCAGGCAAGCGACAAGCTGGGGAAATTTCGCTTGGGCGTCGTTCAGCATGGCCACGGAGGAAACCGAGCGGAGGAGAAATAGATCAACTCCGGTGGGTACCACAAACCAAAGAAGCAAAGCGCCCGCCAAGCCCCAGAGGAGGCCCGCTCCTGGAGTGGTGGCGCGTCTGGCGACGAAGAGACTGAAGGCAAGGCCAAAAATTCCTCCAAGCAAGATGCTGTGACTCATTGAAGCCGCGAGCATTTTGCATTGAATTGCGCCGCCCAGCATCCCGATCGAAAGCCCAAACAGCAAGTCAAGCCAGGCCCGATTCTTCGCCGCCGCGACCGCTTGCGCAGTCCATGAAGGTTGTGACGCCGACAATTAAGGTTTCTCCTGTTGCAAATCAATTGTCTGCACGATGTCTCGTGGGAAAAAAAGCTCGATCATCCAGTCCATCAATACGCGAATCTTCCTCTCCATCCCCGGCAATTTCGAGAGATAGATTCCCCGCCACATCAGCCATGCCAGCAATCCTGAGAAACGCACGGACTTGTTCCGGGCGAAAGGGATGCTCAATTCAGCACAGGCGGTCTGATGGCCCACCACGCATAGTGCTCCCAGTGAATCGAAGTGAAATTCCTTGAGCGGCCGTTCGCCCAATTGGGCAGCAATATTCCTGGCGACGGTTGCGGCCTCGCGAATCGCAAACTGTGCTGTTGGAGGGCACGGCTTGCCGGTTTTGGCGTCGTTGACTGCGGCGCAATCTCCCAGCGCCCATACACCTGCATAACCGGGCACAGCCAAGGTGAAGTCTACCTTCACTGCGCCACGCTTGTCACGCTCGAAGGGCTGAGACTTCAGCAGAGGATTGGGGGCGCTGCCGGCGGTCCACACCAGAGTCTGGGCGCGGATCTCTCCATCACTGACCACGATGATACCGGGATGCGCATCACTCAGCCGCGCATTTAAGCGGAATTTCACGCCGCGCGCTTCCATCTTTTTCTGTGCATACCTGGCCAGCGACTCACTCAATTCCGGCA
>JAFAJU010000590.1 GCA_019236035.1 Verrucomicrobiota bacterium
AGCTGCGTTGGCAATAGACTTCTTAGCCCATTTTGAAGAGTGGTACCTGCAGACGCCCTTGGAAGAAGTCTCACTTGCATTCGAGCGCCGGGTTTGGCTTGACACCTAGTGCACCAAGTCCGTGGCTGGTATAGCGGCGTTGCGATCAAAATGGACCGCCGCTATACCAGCCACGGACTTGGTGCACTGTGACTGAAAACTACGAGAAGTCTTCGGGATTTCGCGCTATGTTTGGTCCCGAATTCCGAGGCTAAAGCATTCGGCGCGAGCGAAGTTTTCCGGTGCCCTTTTGTCAGGAGTTCGTCCGTGGCGGAAATGACACAGCCTAGCAATTCAAATACGGAAGGCTTTTCAGCCGAATACCATGCGGCTTTGCTGCCGGGGCTTATCCACAAGCTGAACAATATAATAACAGTCTTATCCGGCCACGCCGGGTTATTGCTGCTCGAGCCGCATCTCAAGGGAGACACGTTGCAGGCGGTTCAACAGATTTCTCGCGCTGCGCAGCTTTTGTCCCGATGTATCGACGAAGCTGCGATCATCAGCAGGGTAGGGCCTCTTAGTCTGGAGTCGATTGCTCTGTCCGAGCTGTTCGAGTCGCTTGCATCTCCTCCCGCTCTTTCGACCACGAAGCAGTTCGGCGAGGAAGTGAGGGTGATGGCAGATCGCCGGAAATTAAAGGCGATCTTCGAGGAAATACTGCGGAACGCCAGTGAAGCGAACGCCAAATCTGCGGTCGTCACGGTTGGTACTGACGCTGGTTCTGTTGAAATCCGGTTCCGAGACGATGGACACGGGATCAAGCCTGCAGTGAAGTCGCGCGTTTTCGATCCGTTTTTCACGACGCGGAAGCAGGAGGACAAATTTGGCCTCGGACTCTTTAGAGCAAAAGGTGACCTGGCACGTATGAAAGGGAAGATCTTCGTCGAGAGCGATGGAAAGACGTATACGGACATTCTCGTGCGGCTACCGGCGGGATGAACTGTTACGAATCTCGTTTCTTCCTGAGAAGTTTTTGCATGTCTGTCAATCGGAGACAGTTGATGACATCCTCGCGGGTTAGCCAGCCCTTCCGTGCGGCCTTGATCCCAAACCAGAGATCCTGCAGACCACGAACGGAGTGGGCATCCGGGTTGATCGCGCATCGGACACCTTGCTCCTTCGCGAGTTTCCAGTATCGCCAATCCATGTCCAGTCGCCTCGGATTCGCGTTCAATTCGATGACCGTCCCGGTGGCCTGCGCTGCCTTAATGATTTCCACTAGATCCACTTGATAGGGCTCCCGAGACAGCAGCAGGCGCCCAGTCGGATGACCCAGAATCGTGACAAATCGGTTCTCCATCGCTCGGATGATCCGCTTCGTCATTTCTTTCTCCGACAATGTAAAAGAAGCGTGCACGCTGGCGACGACGTAGTCGAGTTGAGCCAGCACCTCGTCTGGAAAGTCCAGTTGGCCGTCCCTTAAGATATCGCATTCAATGCCTGAGAGGATTTGAAAATCCGCATCGAAAGCTTTGTTGAGTTCCCGGATTTGTTCGACCTGTCGGAGTAGGCTCTTTTCGTCGAGACCATGAGCCTGAAATGAGCTTTTGCTGTGATCGGCAATGCCCAGGTATTCAAGGCCGAGTTGATTCGCAGCCTCTGCCATTTCTCGAAGCGTATTGTGCCCATCACTCTCACTCGTGTGGTTATGAAACGTTCCGCGGAGGTTCTGCAATTCGATCAAATTTGGCAATTCCCCTTTCTCGGCGGCCTCAATTTCGCCGTGGTTTTCCCTCAACTCCGGAGGGATGTAGGCCAGGCCCAGTGCCCGATAAAGATCCGCCTCGGTCTGAATCTCCGGAATCGGTTTGGGTACTTTTTTGGAACCGGGCTCCGGCCCGAGACGATACTCGTTCAGCGTCCAACCATTCTGGAGTGCGCGTCCACGCAGGACCACGTTGTGTTCCTTGCTACCGGTGAAGTAACCAAGTGCAAACGGGAACTCATGATTCGCGACCACCCGTAAATCGGCTTGGATACCGCACTTCAAAAGAACACTGGCCTTCGTCTCACCCCGGGCGAGAACTCGGTCGATCGGCTCGAACTGCAGGAAATGCTCGATGATCCGTTCGGGCTGTTTTGTGGCAATCAGAATGTCCAGGTCGCCAATCGTTTCTCTCCCTCTGCGGAAGCTTCCTCCTGGGCTGATCTGGGAAACGTCCGGATGTCCCTGGAAATGCTCGACTAGTTCGTCCGACCAAATTTTAGCGTCCGACAACAAAAAGCGTCCTGAATGCTTACGCCGCCGTTCAATTGCTTGGATTAGATTGGTAGCGGTTTTCGCTCCGAAGCCTGCCAACTCCGCAACGCGCCCATCCTTTGCGGCGACTTCAAGTTCGGCGATGGTTTTAATCCCCAGTTGCTCGTACAGGGCTTTGACCTTTTTTCCGCCGAGACCAGGAATTTCAAATAGTTCAAAAATTGTCTCGGGAAACTCGGCCTGTAGCTTTTCAAAATATTCCAGTGCCCCTGTCTGTACATATTCAGAAATTTTTTTTGCGATGGCGTCACCGATTCCATCGAGTTCCCCGATTCTGTTTTCCGCGACCGCAGCCGGAAAATTGTCGGAGAATGTCTCGAGTGCTCGGGCGGCATTCGTGTAAGCCCGAATTTTAAAAGGATTTTCACCCTTAATCTCCAGAAGCCTTGCGATGGTTTCCAGGAGTTCGATCGTTTGTTCCTTTGTTTTCATCCTATTTACGTGGCATCCCGTCGATCTGCGCGCCGGGAGAAATCCCGTGGCGACCAAACCAGCCTTGGTTGACCTCGAGCGCAAAGGCCACCTGGTCCGACCCACTTGGAACAGCCGTTTCGTCAAGCGGCTTCAACGACTTGATCTCAAGAATTTTTCCCATGGAGTCGATGTACGCGATCGAAAGCGGGATCTTGGTGTTCCTCATCCAAAAAGACGCCGTCTTTGGCTGCTCGAAAACGAAAAGCATTCCATGATCCTCCGGCAACGAATCACGAAACATCAATCCGTTCTCGGATGCCTGCGGAGAATCTGCCACCTCAGCGTTGAGATTGGCGTTCAGGATCTTTAGCTCTACGGTCTTCAGGCCGAAGGGCGCTGTATCCGCGCCTTTTGGCTGACATCCCGCGGCACAAAGAATCGAGCCGATCGCCAGTATTAATGCCGGGGCGTGTCGTGCGGGTCCGGTCCACATGAGCATATTGCTATTTGATCCAAAAACTTCCGCTGCGCACTTCGTTTCTCGCCGGTCCTTGACCTTTCACGCACGGAAAGCGAGAACGCCGTGACGATGGCTCAGGCGTCAGCCTAAAAGCGTCCTTATATCAGGCGTCTTCTGGAGGTGATTGGATGACTTCCACTTTGGTGATGCTAAGCGGAGCGTCACCTCGAACAAAGCGCGAGCCCTCTGCGACGCTTTGAAGTAATTCAAAGGCATCAAATTCCAGTTCGTCGCTTGTACCAGCTTCGGACGTCTTCTGTGAACTGCCGACAGGTTTCGACGAGTGCGTTTCTGATGTTTTGTGGGACATCTTGGAAGTCTCCCTTGGTGTAGATGTATGCTAAATAAATGACTCGCTCAACCGGAAACCAAAAGTAGATCACCCGCGCGCCGGATCTCTTTCCCTGTGCTCGGGACTTTAAGGCCATCCTGGTCACAGGCCAAGACAGCCGCAACGTCCTTTTGTTTCTGTCCGAGCGCTTCTTTTGCTAGAGCCACGAAATCAGCAAAAATCTCTCCGGCAATGGAAGCCTCCATCCCAACCGCGAATCCGCCGGCATAATCTGCTTTGGCCGCTGAAAATATCCCTCCAAGAGCCTCCGTTTTCTTTGAGTATCCGCTCCCCGAGTTAAAGACCTTCTCAAACTGTGCGAAATAAATAGCCGACTGTCCGAAGGCTAGTTTCAACAAATGCATGGCGCTGGTGCACCAGCTGTACCATTTATTTGTGTCGATCGTCTCAC
>JAFAJU010000046.1 GCA_019236035.1 Verrucomicrobiota bacterium
ACAAATTCTGCAATACTCTTGATTTTGAGCCGATGTGCGACCTCGTTCATTAACTCGACAAAGATCCAGTCGGAGTGCCCCCTCTCCGCGTCATGGACAAAGTTCCCGTCGATTTTGAGGTAGTCTGCAATCAGATCCTTCAAGTAGCTGAACGATGAAAAGCCCGCCCCGAAATCGTCCAGGGCAAAACGAAAGCCAACCCCGTGAAGTTGATGCATCATTGTGCGGGCAGCGGGCAAATTGGAGATTACCGCAGTTTCGGTAATCTCGAATGTCACGCGGTCAGGTTCCACTCCAGCGGCATTGAAGGACGCCCCGATGAAGTCCGGTAGTGCCCGGTCACCGAAGGACTGGCCAGACAGGTTAATGGCGAGGCGTAGTTTGTGGTCTTTCACCAAGTGCTTCAATGCCTTGGTGATCACCTGTCGATCTATTTCGGGCATAAGGTGGAATCGCTCTGCCGCAGGCAAGAAGTGACTCGGCAGAAGAAGCTTCCCCTGACTCGGAAGACGGACGAGCACTTCGTACAGGACCGGATTCGTCGTCTGAACATCGACGATCGGTTGAAACAAAATTTCAAAGCTCTGAGTGCGTATAGCGTCTTTGATCTCGGCAGCGCGGGGTGCCTGATCGCGGAAGTCTGTCATGGCCCCATCATACCCGTCGTAGACCTCAACACGGTTCCGACCACGCACCTTCGCGCCGTAGCAGGCGGAGTCTGCGCAGGCAATCACGACTTCGGCAGGCACGGTTCCGTCGATGATCACGAGGCCGATCGAAGAACCGACAACGAACGCTCTCCCGGAATCCGAAAAGTGGAGCTCTTCTATCCTCGAAAGAATCCGTTGACCGATCGCTTTGGCTTCAGGTAAGCAGACATCCTCAAGCAGAACCCCGAATTCGTCGCCGCCGAATCTCCCTGGCACATCGCGACCGCCCACGGACTCTTGCAAGAGTGCGGCGACTTCAGCCAGAACGCTGTCGCCAGCGGTATGGCCCAACGAATCATTGATTAACTTGAAGTTATCCAGGTCAACATAGAGCAGTGCACTCGATCCGCCAAAGCGGGCAGCCTGGACCGAGTTTTGCACCTTTTCCACAAAAGCCGCCCGATTTAAGAGCTTCGTCAGCGGATCATGGGTTGCCAGGTACTTCAAGCGCTCGCGCTCTTGCTGCAAATTCTCTTCCAGGCTCCTTTTGATCTCCCTGTTTTTCACCAATTGCTGGGCAATGACCAGGCGGACATCGAGTACACCTTTGTCATACGGCTTCACGATGTAATCGTCAGCTCCAGCCTCGAGAATCTTCTGCAAATCAGAGGTCCGATCGCTGGCGGTACCGACCAGGATCACCGGCTGGTCCCCGGCGGGCTGATTTCGGAGCCAGCGGCAAAACGAAAATCCGTCCATACCCGGCAAATAAAGGTCCATGAACAACAGCGGAAAAACGGCTTCCCGACAGATTTTCATTGCCTCTTCCGCAGTCGCGCAGGCGGTCACATCATAGGCGCGCTCCGTCAGGAGATGCCTGAGAATCAGGCTGGTGACGGGGTCGTCTTCTATGATCAGCACTTTCATCCGAAACAAGCGTCGATCTAAGAAACAAGAAAAATCATTTCTGTTTTTATAGAATTTCGGCCCAATTATAAATGTGACATGCAGTCTCTCGAAAGAAAAATCCTAATAGGTTTTGGGCTCGCGCTCGCCATATCGGTCGTAATCAGCGCCGTACTCTACCAAAATGCGAACCGGATCATTGTGACGAAGCAATGGGTGAAACACACCTACGAAGTGCTGGTTAAGCTCGATCAGTTGCTGGAATCATTGACCAAAATTGAAGTCGCTCAACGTGATTACATCGTGACCGGTGATGAAGCTGCGCTGACCCCGAGCAAAGAAGCTTTGCAGCGAATCCCGGAACAACTGAACGAGATCGAGGGACTGACGAGTGACAATCCCGACCAGCGCCAGAGGATACCGGAACTTCGGTCCGCCATCGCGTCGGTGATCACTTTTCTTAACCAGAGCATCGAGGCCAGACGCTCTTCAGGTTTCGATTCCGCGAGCCACATGCTGGCGGGAGGGACCGGCAACACCAGCACGGCCAAGATGTACACCCTCATAGAACAGATGAGGTCGGAAGAGCGCCAACTTTTGGAGCGGCGCGACACGGCGGATGCCCTGAGCATGGGCAACCTCGTAGGCGCCATGGGAGTTGCGCTTATCGCGCAGCTTTTGCTCTGGGGCCTGCTCTACTGGCTGACTCACCTGGACATTCGGGAGCGGCGCCGCGCGGAGGCGGCGCTGCGGCAAAGCACGGCCGAGTTGAAGGAAGCCCGGGACGCTGCTTTGGCGGCTGCAAAAACGAAATCTCAGTTCCTGGCGAATATGAGTCACGAGATTCGTACCCCAATGAACGGGGTAATTGGGATGACCGAGATTTTGCTCGATACACCACTGAATGCGAGACAGCGCGAGTTCGCAGAAACCATTCAATCGAGCGCCAATACGCTCCTTGCTATTATCAATGATATTCTCGATTTTTCGAAGATCGAAGAAGGGATGGTGCGCTTTGAAAACATCCCGTTTAACCTGCGGACGACGATAGAGAGTGTCGTGGATTTGTTTGCGCAATCGGCTCAGAAGAAAGGCTTGGAGCTGGCTTTATTAATCGAGGAGGGGGTTGCGTCTTCGGTTGTGGGTGACCCGTTTCGGCTCCGGCAGGTATTGGGAAATCTTCTCAGCAATGCTGTCAAATTTACTGAAAAAGGTGACGTGGTTGTTCGCTGCTCTGAGCTTCGGAGTTTGGGGCATGACGTTAGGGTACGGTTTGAAGTATCAGATACCGGCGTCGGTATCTCGCGGGAAGATCAACAGCGTTTGTTTGCCCCGTTCATCCAGGCAGACGGATCGACAACTCGCCGGTTTTCCGGTACCGGACTGGGGCTGGCGATTTCCAAACAACTGGTAGCCGGAATGGGTGGGGAGGTCGGGGTTGAGAGTGACACCGGCAAAGGATCCACTTTCTGGTTTACTGCCGTGTTCGCTAACGCCGGCGACGCTTTGGCAGCCCCAGAGACGGCAAGAAAAGATCTCCGCAATGTGCGAATCCTGCTAGTAGACGACAATGCGACAAATCGGAAAATATTACATTATCAGGTTAGCTGCTGGGGTATGCGAGATAGCGTGGCATCCAGCGGACCCGGCGCATTGGCTCTGCTGCGAACCGAGGCCGCTAAAGGAGATCCTTTTGTCGTGGCGATTCTCGACATGCACATGCCGGAAATGGATGGTCAGCGTATCATCCGGGAGATCCGGGCCGATCCAGCAATTGCAAACGTCAAGCTGATCTTACTTACGTCGTTGGATTCCGTTGTAGTACAGGAGTCGGTACAAAGGGATGCCGACGGAATCTTGACCAAACCGGTCAAACAATCGCATCTTTTTGAGACCTTGCGGTCCGTTGTCGGCGTAACCACCGGTGCAGACGCTACCGCGGAGCGGGTCGCGGAACCCGCTGCAACAGCCGCGCGACCGCTTCGGACCCTGCTCGCTGAAGATACCGAAGTAAATCAGGCGGTCGTACTTTACCAGCTTCGGATGCTGGGTCATCAGGCAGATCTTGCCGCGAATGGGGTCGAAGCCCTAAAACTGCTGGAAAAACGCGACTACGACGCAGTGCTGATGGATATCAACATGCCGGAATTAGATGGATATGCTACTACGGCCGAAATCCGGCGCCGGGAAGGAGACCGAAAACATACCTGGATCATCGCGATGACTGCCAACGCATTGCCGGGTGACCGAGAGAAATGCCTGGCAGCAGGAATGGACGACTATCTGGCAAAACCTGTGCGAGCTCGCAACCTTGTTCGCGTGTTGGAACGATGTCCATTGCTCCCAGAGCCAACGTCTCACGCAACGAATCTGCAGCCGCTCATTGATGCCGGTATGAGCGCCATCGTCCCGACCGTTGTCAGGACCTTCCTGGAAACCTCCGAGCGCACCATTGAGAAAGCTGAAACGGCGATCCACACCTCCCAGGCTGCTGAGCTCGCCCAAGCCGCGCATAGCCTGAAGGGAAGTTGCAGCAATCTGGGAGCAACCCGGCTGAGAGAGTTATGCCAGCAGCTCGAGAATCTTGGAGCTTCTGCATCGCCCCAATCCGCCACTAACCTGTTAGAGACCCTCAAAGAAGAATTCGTTAGGGTGCGCACCGAACTTCTTAGTCATCTCAGATAGAGTCCCGCCTGTGTCGCAAAAGTCTTGTATAAAGAAATAGTGAATATCTCTGAACCGGCATTCGGGGAGTGGCGCCGATCCGAGCCGAGGATACCCATAGACCTGGGCTCGACGCCGTTTTTAGGCTCCAGGGAAAATGGGCAACCGAGTTTCGCCTATCTCTTGCGGGACGTCAGTGCGAGCGGAGTCGGTTTGATCGTTCCGCCACAACCGGGAATGGTAGCCTTGGAGGTCGGAGAATTAGTCAATTTTCATCTTCCATTTCAACTGAACAAAAAATTCTATAATCAGGGCGTGATCCGGTGGCAGGAGAATGTGCCGAGAGGCCAAATGTGTGGGGCTCGCCTCGAAAAGCGGGTTCCACTGCGATATCCGATCTACGTCGCTTTTGAAACCGGCGAGATCCGCTTTGTCACCGAAGAGTTCGGCATTGAAAGCCTCGAAGATTTAACGCAACGAATTCTCGAAGACGCCTACTATTTTAAGCGAGGGGTGGCCATATACTTGGAACACCTGCTGCCATATTTCGAGCGGCACCGTTTGCAACGGAGAGCCAAGGGATTGCCCACAGATGAAAACGTGGTTCCGCGGGTTCGGGCGCAAATTGCACAACATATTCAGACCATTGCCAATTTACGGGCGTTGAATCGGACAACAAAACAAGTGTTTCCGAACTCAGCGGATCTGGAGACCCTCCGATCCGCCGTTGATTTTGAGCCGAGTCTCACGGAGTTGAGCGAGAGATTCGATGCGAAAACCATTCGGCCTTACCTGCGGTCGGTGCAATTGCTTAAACACCAGCTGTTTTCGAATTTTAACACCCTGGTACTAGTGCATCAGCGTAGGAATCAGGGAACCGGGAAAGCGCTTGAGGATTGAGGTCTGTCGCCCTAGCCCGCAATGAGCGACTCGACCGAGCTCGTCGAAGTCTCGTCGATTCTCCCAGCGCGTGATTTTTGCGGGCTAGCGCCGCAAACCGAGCCGGCAGCGAGCTTATTGCAGTATCGTTGAATTCTCGAGTTCTTGCCTTTTTGTGCACCAAGTCCGTGGCTGGTATAGCGGCGGCCCATTTTGATCGCAACGCCGCTATACCAGTCGCGGACTTGGTGCACTAGTCTCCTCCTCGGGTCGGTTGAAATAAAACGCGGTCGAAAGCAGCCAGAAATTGTACAGGCACCATAGGACGTTGACCCAAAGAGCGGCCACCGGTGCCCGAATATAATAAAGGCGGTTCAAGCCCCAGACAGCTGCTGCCAGCAAGGCCGTCATCGTCAGGAGCTGGGGCCAGAGCGAACGTAGCGGGAGAGAAGTGCTCCCTGACTTTGGGGTAATGCCAAACTTGCCGCGAACTCCGAGCATCCCAAGCAGCGACGCTTGCATGTAAATCGGAAAGGTCACGTTAGCTAGTAACAGGCCGTTGTAGATATCAAGTCGCCGATAGGACCGGGCTCGAAGCGTGTTCATAAAAGCTAAGGTGGTCATCAGCATGTACGGCACGAAGAAAATAAAAAAGATGTTCGGATGTGCAAAATATCGAGGAATGTCGAAAAACAAATAGATAACCGGGCAAATAAGCAGAATCAGGAAGGCCCAACCGACAAAATAGTAGGTAGAAGAGAGCAGGTATTCACACCATTTGCCGAGCGAGAGTGACCCGGGGCTACGAAAAAATTGCCGCACAATCGGTACAATG
>JAFAJU010000176.1 GCA_019236035.1 Verrucomicrobiota bacterium
TTTCCAGGGGGCCACGCAGAAGCTGGCGGCCTTTCCCGAAGTGGAATACAAAACCCTCGACCTCGAAAAATCGGGTAGCGAGCAGGGTTTCGAGGCTGGCACGTTCGATTTTGTCCTCGGCACCAACGTGCTACACACGGTGAGCGATGTGCGAGCGGCCTTGAGGCATATTTACGAGCTGTTGGTGCCGGGTGGGAGCCTGGTGTTCATGGATGTCGGGTCACCGCAGTTGTGGACGGAAACGGTTTTCGGTCTAATGAGCGGCTGGTGGCGTTTCACGGATCGGGATCTGCGCAAGCATCATCCGTTGCTGGAGCGCGCGCAGTGGGAAGCTGTGATGCGCGAAGTCGGATTCAGCGAGACCGCATCCCTGCCCGGATTGATTGGCCCGCAGGGCGATGAGGGCCAGATGGGGCTCCTCGCGCGCAAGTCCTGGCAAGAATACGCCCCGACTGAGTCCTTGAATGACACGCTCGAAGGTGTACCTGAGGAAAAGTCATGGCTCATTTTCGCGGACCCATCAGGCCTCGGTGACAGGCTGGCTTCGCGGCTGCGTGCCAACGGTCTGCGGTGCCGCATCGCGTACCGCGGTGACGATTTCGCGCGGACAGGGACCGATACATTCACGCTCCGTGCCGGAATATTAGAGGACTGGCAACAGCTGCTGAAAACCTGTGCCGACGAGTCGCCGCCCGAACGGCTGGTTTATCTTTGGAGCTTGGACGAGCCGGTGCCAAAAGACGACGGTGACACCTCCTCAATGGGTACCGAAGCGTTGCTACACCTGGTCCAGGCGGCCGAGATTACGAAACCAGGAGCTGCGCTACGCATCGATCTGGTAACGCGGGGAGCACAACCCGTCGGACGGGCGCTGAACCCTGTCGCGGTGGCGCAAGCGCCTGCGGTCGGACTGTTGCGCGTAATTTCAAATGAGTACCCCAACTTATCCTGTCGCGGGATTGATCTGTCACCGGTGGCATCCCCTTCGGAGGACGCCTTACTCTTAAGTGAACTGGTGCGTAAGGAGTCGGAGCGGGAGGTGGCCTTACGCGGCGAAGCCCGTTACGTGCAGCGTCTCGTTCGTGGGAGGCCATCGAGCGAGCGATGGCTCGATACTGGCGTGCCCCTGCGCTTGGAGGCCCGGGAGCGAGGGCATCTCGACGCTCTGCGCTTTGCGCCTTTTGCCGCGCCGGTTTGCGGCGCCGGCGACGTGTTGATCGAAGTGAAAGCGGCCGGCATGAATTTCCGCGATGTGCTCAAGGCCCTCGCATTGTACCCCGGCGAAGCACCGGACGCCCGCTTCTTCGGTGACGAGGTTGCGGGTGTGGTGAAGGCCGTCGGATCTGAAGTCGAACATATAACACCGGGAGACGAGGTGTTTGGCCTCGCCGTTTACGGACTTGCCACTGAGGCGGTAGCCCGAGCCGGGGATCTGCGTCGCATACCTCGCGGCCTATCGTTCGAGGAGGCGGTTACCCTGCCCGTGGCGTTTATGACGGCCTGGCACGCCTTGCAGAATGTCGCGCGGCTGAATCGGGGCGAGCATATCCTTGTGCACGCGGGTGCCGGAGGGGTCGGGATGGCAGCCATCCAGATCGCGCATCATCTCGGGGCGAAGGTCATTGCCACCGCTGGCAGTCCAACCAAACGTGCACTGCTGAAGACGTTGGGGGTCGAGCACGTGATTGACTCCCGACGAGCTGATTTTGCAGACGCCGTGATGAAATTGACCGGCCGGCGTGGGGTAGAAGTAGTACTCAACGCGCTCGCCGCCGAAGGAATTCCGATGGGCTTGGCGTGTCTGTCCGAATTTGGCCGGTTTATCGAGATCGGCAAACGCGACATCTACCAGAACGCCCGCATACCGCTTTGGCCCCTGCGGCGCAACGCGTCATTTCACGTCATCGCAATGGACGCGGTATTCGCCGGGAATGAGGAATTGACCCGGCAAATGCTGGAGCAAATCGCCGATCTGGTTGAACGGGGAGCGCTTTGCGCATTGCCGTTCCGTTCGTTTCCCGCGTGCCGTGTCGACGCTGCGTTTCGGCTGATGGCGCAGGGCAAACACATTGGCAAAGTTGTCGTAGCGTTTCCTGAGACATTCGTTTCACGCCGTGGCGAGCCGTTGGCGCGGCCCTTCGAGATCAACTCCGATGGATGCTATTTGATAACCGGGGCGTTTGGCGGATTTGGTAAGGTGGTGGCGCGATGGCTGGTGGAATCCGGCGCTCGGCACCTCGTGCTTACCAGTCGAAATGGCGCGAGCACACCGGAGGCGGATGGATTTGTTAATAGCCTTCGTAATCTCGGAGTCGATACTCGGACCGTGCGGGCTGATGTTGGTTCATCTGCGGACGTGGCACGCCTGTTTGCAGAGATTCGTTCATCCAATCGCCCATTGAGGGGCATATTCCATCTGGCGATGGTGATAGATGACGCGCCGCTTTCGGCGCTCAACCGCGATCGAATGCGCAGCGTGATGATTCCAAAGGCATATGGCGCCTGGTTGCTGCATCAATGGACGCGAGACGTTGAACTGGACTGCTTCGTAATGTTCTCATCTGTTTCCAGCATCTTTGGCAATCCGGCACAGGGCAATTACGGGGCCGCGAACGCATTTCTCGATTCGCTGACGCATCACCGTCGCTCGCTCGGTCTTCCGGCTCTTACCGTGAATTGGGGCGCTCTAGGCGGAGAAGGTTATGTGGCCCGTAATCAGAGGGTGGCGGAATTTCTGGCCCGACAAGGCACCGCGGAGCTTTCCCCGGCGGAAGTTACGGCATTGTTGGAATCATTCCTTAAGAGAGGCGCCTCACAAGTAATGGCGATCCGCGTAGACTGGGCAAAATGGGGGCAATTCTTCCGCGGCTTGCAGGAAAATCCGTTGCTAGAGCGCATTTTCTCATCGGTCGAAAGTCGCGGTACCCGCAGCGCGACCGGCGACTGGCGGCTCAAGATCGAATCGGCCGCCCCAGAAGATCGTGAAGCCGTCATCGGACAGGCCGTTCGAGAGACGGTAGGGTCGGTGCTGCGCGTCACGCCAGACACTCTGCGGGACGACCAACCACTCACGGACATTGGCCTGGATTCATTGATGGGCGTCGAGATTGAAAACTCGCTCGAGAGCTCCCTTGGCGTGGCTCTTACGCCATCGAGCCTGATGCGGGCGCGAACGATCGGCCAAATCGTGACATTGATAGCCGAACACTTAGGTTCGAATACTGCTGGCGGTTCTCTCAGGCAGGGCGCGCGACAGGCAGAGCCGGCAGCCGCTGATGAGGTTGACCTGGAAGCGCTGTCCGATGAGGAGGTCGATCGATTGCTCGGCGATGCTGTGGCGTCTGCCGAGGGGTGAAATTCTCGCGATAGTGAGGTTGGAAACGATCACATGTCCGAACACAAACGTGCACTTCTCAAGCAATGGCTGGACAACGGAGAAGCACGGCTCCAGCCCTTGACCTTTCCGCAGCGAGAACTGTGGGAGACCTCGCCGGTGCCCGTAGGAGATGTTGCGAACCACATCTGTTGCCTCATCGGTTTGCGGGGATTCGTTACATTCCAGGACTGCCAGGCAGCTCTGCAGAGAGTGGTAGATCGTCAGGAGGTTTTGCGCCTCTCGTTTCTGCCAGGTAAAGACCGGCCGTTGCAGTTGGTGCGGAATGCCTGCAAAGCGAATCTCCGATTCCGGGAACTTTCAACTGCACAGGGGCGACCGGAGGCGGTCGAAGAGGCAGCGCAGGAGGTTTTTAGCGAACCGTTCGATTTGGTCCAGGGGCCGCTCTATCGGGCGGAAGTGCTCCGGCGTGGCGCCGACGACCATGTGCTCGTTCTGGCGATTCACCATGCTATCGCGGATGGCTGGAGCTTAGGTGTTTTCGTACAGGATTTGGTTGCAGCCTATGTGCAGGCCGTGATGGGCCGACACGCAGCTCTTCCGCCGGTGCGGCTCTCCTACACGGATTGGGGCGCAGCTGAGCGCGCCTACTGGCAGCCTGTGGAACTCGAGCAGCGCGCGTCCTTTTGGAAATCACGCTTGGCTGAAGCCCCGCGGCTCTGGAGTACGGCGAAACTGCTGGAGGCTGGGCCGAATAAACCGGAGCGCTGGGTTTCGCGCCTTCAAGACGATCTGGGTGGTGCGGCACGGGAATTGGCCCGTCGCAGCAGCACCACACTTTTTAACGTGTTGCAGGCCGCATTTCAAGTGGCGCTGTCCCGATGGTCGGGGGCGGAGGACATCGTGGTAGGCACTCCGGTGGCCAATCGCAGCAGGCAGGAAGTGCGCGAGACCATGGGGTATTGCGCCGGCATAGTGCCGCTGCGAGGGCGGATTGATCGAGCCCGTCCTTTCTCCGCTTGGCTTCAAATGGTCCATCAGGCATCCATCGACTCTTTTGCCAACGCGATGCCCTTTGCCGAGTTGGTGCGAGCCGTGGGCAGCCCAGTGGCACCGGGACGCAATCCGATTTTTGAAGTCCGTTTTGCCCTCCAGAATCACCCTGTTCCGGATGTAGTTTTGCCGACGCTGTCGGCCCGGCTCAGAATGCGATCCACTGGCACATTCCGTTTTGACCTCGGATGCGAGCTAACCGAGGAGGGGAAAGCGTTGGAGATTGCGTGGCTGTTCCGAGCGAGCTTATTCTCTCAAAAAGACATTCAAGAGCTTGATGACCTGTTCCGTACCTCACTGGCCGGCGCTTGCCATTCACCGGAAAACCGGACGGCGGCTCTGGTAACCTGACCGTTATGAATATCATAACAAACGCAGAAGACCTGAGTGAAATGCATGAGCCTCATTGGGTCAGCCGCGGGGCTTTCCACGTTTTGGTGGGTGTGTTTTTTATCGTTGAGGTTGCCCTGGGCTGGGCTTTGTATCAGCGGTCGTACTGGCTGGCACTGCCCCTGATGTTAGTCTGTTGCCATCTCATGCATGGGCTGCTGATAGGATTTCACGAAGCGTCACATGGGCTGCTCAGGACCAATCGACGTTTGAATGAGATAGACGGTATTATCCTTGGAGTGTTCAGCTTCATGAGCTTCAGCCTTTATCGTGCGGCCCATCAGACCCATCACGCGTACCTTGCCACGGAGCGAGATGAAGAGCTTTGGCCATTCGTTCTTCCCGGAACGCCGCGCTGGACGAGAGTTCTCGCCGCCTTCCTGGAGCTCACCGCGGGCCTGCTATTCACACCATTTATATTCCTGCGGAGTTTTCTCCGTGCGGGTTCGCCGATCCGGAGCAAAAGAGTGCGGCGACGGGTTTGGGCCGAACTGGCCCTGATCGTGGGAGTCTGGATCTGCATTCTGGTGGCGGTGGCGCGGTTCGATGTCTGGAGGTATTTCCTGGGGATGTATCTGGTACCTGCATACGTGGCCGCGAACCTGCAGAGCTGGCGCAAATACATCGAACATGTCGGGTTGACTGGTGGCACGGTGAAAAGCGCTACCCGCAGCATCGTTTCAGAGGGCTGGGCTGGCCGGTTGCTGGCGTTTAGCCTGCTCCACGAGCCTTACCACGGAGTGCATCACCAGCGTGCCGGGTTGCCGCACGCGGAACTCCCGCAACACGCCGCCGCGCTCGACCCGACAACGCCTGAGGAAAGG
>JAFAJU010000119.1 GCA_019236035.1 Verrucomicrobiota bacterium
GGCTCCAATATTTGTGCGAGACCTGGTTCAAGTGTTGTAATCGAGAGCGAGACCGCTGCTGCATTATGGCTCGCCAACTCCGCGAGATAATCCACGTCCCTCGTCACAAGGTGATTCTTGGTGACGATACTAACCGGGTTGCGGAACTCGGCCAATACCCGCAAGCATGACCGAGTGATCTGCAGTTTTCGTTCGATTGGCTGGTAGGCATCAGTCACGCCGCTCAGTACGAGAATTTGAGGGATCCAGGAAGGGCGCGCCAACTCTGCGGCCAGAAGCTCGGCGGCCCTGGGTTTTACCAGAATGCGACTTTCAAAGTCGATTCCAGCCGAAAACCCTAAGTACTCGTGCGTCGGTCTGGCGTAACAATAGGCGCAACCGTGCTCGCAACCGCGATACGGATTCAGACTCGCATCAAATCCCAGATCCGGGCTGTTGTTGTAGGAGATGATGCTTTGGGAATCGTCTTTGAAGAATTGTGTTTTGACCGGACCCGGCTCAGTCTCAGGTTCGCAGCCATCATCGAGTTCGTAACGGAGCGCCTCGAATCGGTTTGCCGGACTAATCGTTGCTCCGCGTCCGCGGATCTGCCGGTTGGTTAGCCTTTTTTCCATAGCTCAGTGTGACAACCGGCGCGAGAGACTCACCCGGTGTTTCGGAGGCGTTGACCGCCACGCTCGGAACCTCAATAATAGTCCGGCTCATTACCCGGCTTCCATTTGATGTTGCAGCCGACGCTGGCCCGTTGATTGGGATTCACCGGTTGACCTGCCAGAACAGCGTCAATGGCTGCCCGCAGATCCCGGCCTGTCCGGGGCCTGTTATTGCCCGGTCGGCTGTCATCCAATTGGCCTCGGTAGGCGAGGTGCTGGTTCGCATCGAACAGAAAAAAGTCAGGAGTACATGCCGCCCGGTAGGCCTTTGCGACATTTTGTGTCTCGTCATACAGCAGCGGGAAAGAAAGCTCCCTAGCCATCTCGGCGAGTCGCTCCGGCGCGTCATCAGGGTATCGCTCCGCGTCGTTTGAACTTATCGCGACTATACCCAGGGGTCGACCGCTGTAATCTCTCGCCAGCTCAATCAAGGCCGGCTTTACGTGGAGCACGTAAGGGCAATGCTTGCAGATAAACATGACCAGCAGGGCTTTGCGCCCTGCGAAATCGCTTAAGGCTACCGTTTGGCCGGTCAAAACATCCGGAAGCGCGAATTCCGGTGCCTGTCGGCCCAGCTCTGTCATCGTCGAAGGGGTTGCACTCATACTCATTTGAACATATGCCAATTAACGTACTTCTTCACATGGAAAGAAAAAATCTCGTTAGAAGAATTTCGAGGATCGAACCGATCGCGGCCAAACCAGAACTTTCCTTTGCTTGCGCTCGGCGCCGCCGCTGATTGTTCGATTATCGACTACTGACCACCAATGCAGCCATCGCGGATTGGGAGGCTTCCCGAGGTCGAACCACCATGATTCCGGCAAATTTTCTGTAGCGATAGAGATACCTGCTCAGCGCCACATCAATGATCACCCTGCGTTCATCCTTTGACGCATGCATGAAGTGGACAACCCCTTGGCGGTCACGGTAAGCCAACCCGACATGTTCAGTAAAACCTTCGGGTCCTCTTCCAGTGATACAGATCACATCGCCGTCGCGAATTTTGGACTCGATGCCCGGAACCTGGCTCTTGGGGATGTGGTAAATCGTGCGACTCGCGATCCTGTTTTCAATCTGGCGCATTTCCGGAACAAGCTCCGGATTAGACCTGAGATAGCGTGAGGTCCGCCAATACTTGCTCATTTCGTTGAGGTATCGTCCTCGCATTGGCACACCACCGAGTGACCGAGTCAGATTCTGGACCAACCCTCGGCGCTCATTGTCGTACATCCAATCCTCTAGATAGTGGAGTCGAGACGTGTACCTTCCGTCGCACTGGCCACCCCGATAGCGGTCGAGCTCAATCATCGCTAGAAGATCCTGGGGCGTGTAATTTCCGGTCTTGACTTCAAGCATCCGGGCGAATCCGAGTGCAATCTCAAAAAAGGTCCAGCAATCGACGCCGTTCAAATTTACTGAAGGAGACTCGGTGTGATTATCGATTTCCAAAGTGAACCCCGCGTACGGCGTTCCAAGAAGAGCCTGACCAACAGCCACGGTGCGTTCTCCCAAGGGCAAGGAGCGCCAGCCGTCTTGTTCGGCAATGCGAACCAGCCGGTTAAACTGGGATTCGCCCTTGAATACTTTCGAGAGGGGCAAATCCACCGCTCCATGGGCATCAACGAGTAAACCGAGTGCTAGAAACAGCCGCGCGAACAGAACAACCGAGCGCATAAGTGCGCTCATTTTCGACGCTCGCCGTCATATTTTCCAGAAAAAACGTCTAGCCTGCATCGCTCACAAATCTTCGGAGATTTGTGAGCGATGCAGGCTCCGGCAGCAGAATCCTCCGGCTACGCCGGACAATTCTGCTGCTTTTTTGTAAGACGAATTCAAAGACAGCTACTGGATGCGCTAAGCTTTGATGAGGTCATCCCCGTGGCGGAGATGTAGCGCCCGCATTTGTTGAGCTGCCGGGGCGGTTCGCTCGCTAGGGGCTAGCCTTTCAATGCATCCTCCGCGAAGCGGAATCTGAGGAGCCTGTCTAGAAGGCCAGAGGCTCTCCGACTAGGTGAACGAGCTACGCGTGGCTCCGTCGTCAAGTCCGACAGGCTCCTAAGGCGATACATTTGCAGGATGCGTATTACGGCCTAAACTCGGTCAATGACTATCCAGGAAAAGATCGATGCTGACCTTAAAGAGGCCATGCGATCGAAGGATGCAGAAAGATTGTCGGTGTTGCGCATGGTTAAGTCAGCGCTGATGAATGCGGCGATCGAGATGCAGGGAGCGAGAGCTCAGTTGCCCGATCCGGATGCGATCGCAGTTATCAGAAAGCAGGTCAAACAGCGGGAGGACTCTATCGAAGGGTTCGAGAAGGGCGGACGCCTCGAGCTCGCCGCGAAAGAACGCCGGGAAATCGCGGTCTTAATGGAGTATCTTCCAAAGCCTCTCACGGAGAACGAGTTGGAACAGCTCGTGAAAGGTGCCATTGCCGAGATCGGAGCCACTTCGAAGGCGCAGATGGGCGCGGTGATGAAGGTCGCGACCCAAAAGGCTGGCGGCCGGGTGGATGGGAGGACCCTCAGTCAGGCAGTGCAAAAAGCGCTCGGGTAGTGCTTGTGAAAACGCCGAGAGCGCCGAAAACGCACGAAAACGCCGAGAACGCAAGCGAACGCCAATGGCAAAAAAAGCACGGAGCTGTTATTCTTAACGATTAATTGTGTAGCGATGCCATTCAACCGCTTCCTAGGTTTTCGGCGTTATCGCGCGTTTTCGGCGCTCTCGGCGTTTTCACAAGCACTGACACTCAACTAATGAATTCGGCCATCATCGTAGCGGCCGGCACAAGCCGTCGTATGGGATTTGACAAGTTGTTGAGTCTTCTCGGGGACAAACCAGTCGTCGTTCACTCGATTGAGCGGTTCCAACAGTGTGAGATGATTGACGAGATTATTCTAGTGGTTCATACGGATCGGCGCCCAGAGTTTCAACGGTTTGTTGACGCGTTCGGACTGACAAAGGTCAAGCGTCTGGTGGATGGCGGCCCTGAACGCCATCTGTCCGTGTGGAATGGCATTTCTCATCTCTCGGAGGCTTGCGAAATCGTTGCAGTTCATGATGCGGCCAGGCCGCTGGTTTCACCGGACCTGATCGGCCGTGCGGTTGCGCTGGCCAAGGTATGCGGTGCGGTGTCTCTCGCCGCTCCGATCGTGGAAACCTTAAAACGAGCTGACCCGCAGCAAAATGTCACCGGAAGCGTTGACCGTACCGGGCTTTGGGCGATGCAAACGCCACAGGTCTTTCGATTCGACTGGCTGATCGACGCTTACAAACGAATTGTTGACTCCGGCCGCACTGTCACCGATGAGGTTTCAGCTCTGCAGGAGGCCGGTTATCCGGTTCGTTTGCTGCAGAATCCAGATTGGAATATTAAAATAACTTTTCCAACAGATCTGGATTTAGCTGAAAAAATGATCAATTTAAGAGAAGTTAATTTATAATTTCATAATTTTGAGCTGGGTCGGCGCCTTACCCCCGATTCTTGTCGACATGGCCTGAACGTAGCATGCAGTACCGCACATCGAGTTTAGAAAATGGAGTCAGGATCGCGACGCGTGAGATGCCGGAAATGAAAAGCGTCAGCGTGGGCCTCTGGGTAGCTGTTGGTGGCCGGCACGAGCCCGAGGAGCTATGTGGGATTTCTCACTTTCTGGAGCACCTGCTTTTCAAAGGTACCGAGAAACGAACCGCAAGGGATATTACCGAAGAGGTGGAAGGTATTGGCGGTTTCATCAACGCCTTTACTACGGAGGATCATACCTGCGTCTACGCCAAAGCGGCATCCCAACATCTGCCGACGCTCGCCAACGTGCTTACTGATATGTACGTCAACTCGGTTTTTGCCGACACCGAGATCGAGCGCGAGCGGGACGTGATCCGAGAGGAGATCCTGATGTATAAGGACCAGCCTGGCCAGTTTTCGCAGGAACTGCTAACGGAGGCGATGTGGCCCCGGCATGCTCTCGGTCGCCCGTTGACTGGATCGGTAGAATCGATTTCCAAGATTCAGCGGGAGCATCTGCTTAAATTTGTCGGAGAGAATTATAATGGTCTGAGCACTGTTGTAACGGTGGCCGGCCGTTGTACCCACGAGGAAGTCTTGAGGTGCTTCCGCAACAAATTAAGAAAAGTGCCACGCGGGAGTTCTCCTGTTTTCCAGCGCTGGAATGAAGTGAAACGTGACCAGCGCGTTCTCGTCGCAAAGGACCAAACGGAGCAGACTCATCTGGCTTTAGGCTATCACGCCATGAGCCGGACAGATAATCGTCGCTACGCGATGAAACTGCTCAGCGTAATCCTGGGCGAAAACATGAGTTCTCGACTGTTTCAGCAACTCAGGGAGCGTTACGCCTATTGTTATTCGGTTCACAGCGGCACGTTAGTCCTCGAGGATTCGGGTTTGGTCAGTATCTGCGTTGGGCTTGAGCCGGAGAAGTTGCGCAGCGCGTTGCGGGCGATCTATCGAGAATTGGGCAAGCTTCGAACCAAGCCACCCGGCAAGAAAGAACTTCGCCAAGCGCAGGAGTACACGATCGGGCAGAACGAACTGGGACTCGAGAGCACCAGCAATCAGATTATGTGGATGGGAGAGTCACTGATTGCGTACGGCAAAGTCGTCGACCCAGAGGAGGTGCAAGCAAAATTTAAAGAGGTCACCTCTGAGGAAATCCAGGAAGTGGCTAACCTCTGTTTCGCTCCGCAACGGATGGGTCTGGGAATTGTTGGGCCCGTCGAAGGATGCAAAGTGGAGCGCTGGATCGGAGATATCGGGTTTTAAGTTTTGAGTTTTGGGTTTTGACTTTTGAGTTTTGAGTGGATGCGGGGAAGCAAGTGCTGGAAGTTGGGACATCGCGGTTGCGAAGCTGCGCAAAGCCCAAAACTCAAAACCGCAAAACTCAAAATCGTGCCGCGCCATGAACGTCGAAGTTGAAAATCTGCCAAATTGTATTGCCTCTTTGCATATCGAATTGCCGCCGGAGCGTGTCACGAAGGAATGGAACGAAGTCGCGAAGGGATTCCGGCAGGCCGCCCGAATTCCGGGCTTTCGCCCAGGTAAGGCTCCCCAGAGCGTGGTTGAAGCGAAATTCCGCAAACAGATCCAGGAGGAATTGACTAAAAAACTTGTGACCGAGACCACTCGCGAGGCAATCCGCGAAAAGGGCTTGAAGGTGCTATCGATCTCGGAAGTGGACGACGTCGAGTTCACTCCTGAAAGAAGCATGCGATTCACGGCCACGCTGATCACCTCTCCGGAATTCGAGCTGCCAGACTACAGAGGCATTCCAGTCAAGGTTCCGCCTGCTGAAATCACTGATCAAGAGCTCGACAACGGGATCCAGAGTCTTCGAGAACGACACGCCACATTTTCCGACGTGGAAGGGCGGGCTCTCGAGAAAGGGGATTTTGCAGTGATCGATTATGCAACCACTTTGAATGGCCAGCCTTTGCTGGAGGCTGAACCGAAGGCCCCAAAAATGCTGGCCGGCGGCAAGGACTTCTGGATCAAGCTGGACGACAACAGCTTTCTCAAAGGTTTTAGCGATCAGGTGACTGGGTTGACATCCGGAGAGACGCGCGAGTTCGACCTCACCGTTCCGGACGATTACCCGACAGCCGAGTTGGCGGCCAAATCCTTGCATTTCAGTGTCGTCCTTAAAGGAATTAAGAACATGCAACTCCCGGAGGTTACTGACGAATTCGCCGCTCAGGTCGCCGAGGGGTTGAATCTCGAAAAGCTGAAAGAGACCTTGAAAGAGCAA
>JAFAJU010000542.1 GCA_019236035.1 Verrucomicrobiota bacterium
TCACACAAGCTGCCACCGTTTCCCATGACGAAGAGTCGGCCACCTCGCTGGAAACGCTCTGCCATCGCCCGCGACATCGCTTCCAAGGATTCGGCGTATTTCGTGAAAAACTTCTCCTTCATCTCCACGCTCTCGCCGCATTTGCGGATTACCTTGTCGCGAAAGCTTTCCGTTGTCTTGTCGACGCTGGTTGTGTTCGTCGCGCTCATGTTCTGATCATTGATAGCTGATCACCGCCTCTTCCCTGCCGCACTCCTGCTTGGGCTGCTGCAAGTGTCGACCATAGGCATAGTAGGCTGCGCACGCCCCTTCGGCCGAAACCATAGTGGCCCCGAGCGGATGCTCGGGCGTGCACTGCTTACCAAAGGCCGGGCAGTCGTGCGGTTTCTTGACCCCTCTCAGCACCAGGCCGCTGATACATATAGTGGGTTCCTGGGTATCGATTTCCTCTACTTCAAAGATTCGTTCCGCATCGTGATCCCGCAGTTCGTAGCGAAGCTTATAGCCGCTCTTCGGGATGGAGCCTACTCCGCGCCATTTGCGATCGCTGATCTCGAAAACGTCATTGACGAGGTTTTGGGCGATCAGGTTGCCTTCTCGCCTTACGACCCGCGGGTACTGGTTCTGAACCTCCCACTTGCCGAGCTCGAGTTGGCGCACCGTCATGAGCACCCCCTCAAGAATGTCCAACGGCTCGAATCCGGTGATGACTATGGGAACACGAAATCGCTCAGCAATCGGCTCGTATTCTCGATAACCCATTACGGTGCAAACATGTCCTGGCCCCAGAAACCCTTGCACCCGATTGAACGGCGACTGCAAAATTGAAGCAATAGCCGGAGGAACCAGGACATGGGAGACCAGCACGGAGAAGTTCTTGATTCCCTGCTGATGAGCTTGCCAGACGGCCATCGCGTTACCGGGCGCTGTCGTTTCAAATCCGATCGCAAAAAAGACGACTTTCTTATTGGGATTAGCTCGCGCGATCTTGAGAGCATCGATCGGGGAGTAAACAACCCGAATATCGGCTCCCCGCGACTTAAGCACGAGCAGGTCGCACTCGGAACCAGGTACGCGAAGCATATCTCCGAACGACGTGAAGATAACGTCCGGCCGTCGCGCGATCGCATGCGCCTTATCGATCATCTCCAGTGAGGTCACGCACACAGGGCAACCGGGCCCATGCACCAGTTCCACCTCGGGAGGAATCAGATGATCGATCCCATATTTGACGATGGTGTGCGTTTGACCACCGCAGACCTCCATCAGCACCCAGGGCTTGGTGACGAGGCGACGGATTTCGCTGACCACTTTTTGAGCCAGCGCTTCGTTTCGATATTCATCGAGGTATTTCATATGCGTCCTCCCAGGACAGCTCAGAGGTCTGGCACTTCCAGCTCGGTCAACTGGTTCATCTCTTCCAGGAGCCGGTAAGTGCGCGCTGCTTCTTCTTCGTCAACCTTCCCTAGAGCAAAACCGACATGGACCAAGACGTAGTCGCCGGCCTTCACTTCCGGGGTGTACTCCAAACAAACCTGTTTGACGATACCGCCAAAGTTCGCCTTACCCATTCGCACGCCGTGCGGGTCGTGCGAGATTTCTATGAGTTTACCCGGAATCGCCAAACACATAATTTATCTCCGTTGGTCCTTGACTTTCTAAGCAGATTCATTGGACCGCAACTCCTTCTGTGCTGACCATCCGGCGACTAGCGCGGGCAGCGGCTACGACTTGCCCTAGCGCAATGCCTCCGTCGTTCGTGGGCACGCGCTGATGCCAATAGGGTCTAAAACCGGCCTGGGAGAGACGCAGAACGGATCGTTCAAGAAGATACCGGTTTTGGAAACATCCGCCAGTAAGTACTACCTTTGGCTGGGCCATTGATCGCCCAATCTCGACAATTACTTCCGCCAAGGTGTTGTGGAATTTTGCGGAAATAAAACCGGCACACTTGCCGTGCCGAAGATCGATCAGGATCCCCCCAATCATCAGCGCCCAATCGATGATTCGCGGCAAGCCATCGCTGACCTCAAACGGATAGAGATCACTAATTTCAGGGTCTATTACTGACTCTAATTCGATTGCGGCCTGGCCTTCGAAAGTCACCCGTTGTCGGAGGCCAACCAGCGAGGCCACAGCATCGAACAATCTCCCTGCACTCGAAGTGACAGGTGCATTAAGACCCTTGATCAGCATTTGCTCGATAAGCGCTATTTCTCTTTTCGAGAACTCCAAGATCGGCGCCAGGTGGCGATCCTGCAGCCCGCGCTCGCCCCAGATCTCATACAAAACTGCTAGAGCGGTACGGCGCGGTTCTCTTACCGCCGCTTCGCCTCCAGGCAAACGGAACTGTCGAAAGCAAGCGACCCTTTGAAAGGACTCCTCGTTGGCGAGCAAAAATTCGCCGCCCCAGATCGTGCCATCCGTTCCATAGCCGGTGCCATCCCACGACACACCCAACACAGGAGCCTCCAGTTCGTTCTCGGCCATGCAGGCAAGCACGTGCGCCCAATGATGTTGTACTCGTTGCACGGGTTTGCGCAGCTCAGGTGCGTATTTAGTGGAAAGGTAATCGGGATGCAGGTCACACGCGACCACTTCAGGCTGCGCCTCATAAAGTCGAGGCAAATCGGCT
>JAFAJU010000593.1 GCA_019236035.1 Verrucomicrobiota bacterium
ACCAGCACAACCAGAAGCGTGAACGAAAAATAGATCGCCGGCACCCGAGCCCGCTTAGGCCGGATCGCCATCGTGTCTAGTGCACCGTCTCGCATATAGTGGTGACGCCGCCGCAGGTCTCATACGATTAACCCGATAATCTCACTCGGGCTGGGTTTCTTGTAGGGCGGACAGGCCATCTCGCCGACAAGCCGGCCATCTTTCATGATTAGCATTCGACTGCAGAGACCAATGTCTTCCTCGAGCGTGTCGCACATAACGATCATCCCGACTCCGTCGCGCGCCAGCTTCCGAATCAGACGGTAAATCTCTTCTTTGGCCCCGACATCAACGCCGCGAGTCGGATGGTCAAGCACCAGGAATTGGATTCGCGACGAGAGCCATTTTGCAATGACCGTCTTCTGTTGATTTCCGCCGCTCAAGTTGGCACACACCGTCGAAGAAGAGGGCGACTTTATCCGGCACTCGCCTATCCAGCGCATCGCGCTCTTTCTTTCCAGCGCGGGGCTTATAAAGCCGGCGACTTTGAGTTGGTCCAGCACGAGCAGATTGATGTTTTCCGCCAGAGTCATTCCAAGGGCGAGACCCTCGCTTCGCCGGTCGATTGGGATGTTGCCTATTCCGAAGCGAACGGCTTCGCTCGGGGAGCCCGGAGAAAGCTTCTTTCCCTTGAGCGCTATCGAGCCGCCATCTGGCTTGTCCAGGCCGTTTATGCACCTGCACACCTCCTCTTTACCGGATCCGACAAGCCCCACCAGGCTGACAATTTCGCCTCTTCTAACAGAGAAATCGACCGGCTCAAACGCTCCGCGTTTGCTCAATTTCTGCACCCTGAGGAGAGTCTCGTTGCCCGGCTCGATCTGCTCGTCCTCCCGATAGCGGTCTGTCTCAAAGCTGTGGCCGACCATCATCTTCTCGATCTCGGGGATACTCGCGCGCTCGGCTCCCAATTCGGTAACGTTCTTTCCATCCTTTAGGATGATGACGCGGTCCGAATTCTCGACGATCTCCTGCAACCGGTGAGAAATCAGGACAATCGATGCCTGGTTCTTAATCTGATCGAGAATAGAGAAAAGGGTCTCCCGCTCATGCTCGGTCAGGACGGTCGTCGGCTCATCCAGAATCAGGACCGGATTCTTATGATTGTACAGCCTCGAAAGCCATAAGAGGCGAGCAATCTCCACCATTTGCCTGACTGCCGGCGTGGTGTCCGCAATAGGAATATCCAGGTCCGATCCTACTTTCACCGGCGCGAGCGCTGCGTAGGCCGCTTGTCGCATCGCGCGCTTTGAGAGGAATCCAAATCTCCGAAATCCTATCTCATGGCAGAGAAACAGATTCTCCATTATGGACAGATTGGGAACGAGCGAGCCTTCTTGGAAGACCATGCCGACGCCGAGCCTGGCGGCGTCTGCAGGATCTCTTAACGTCACTGGTTCTCCCCGTAAACTGTACGAACCCTTGTCGGGCTGAATGAGCCCGATGAGAATCTTCATCAGGGTCGATTTTCCGGCACCGTTCTCGCCGACAAGGCCGACTATTTCGTTCTCATACACTGTGAAGTCTACCCCATCCAGCGCGACTACTCCTGGATAGGACTTAATAATCCGCTGCAGCTCGAGCACAGGTCGCTTTGTCGTCATGCCGTCATATTTCCCCACATACTAACCTTGCTCTATTTAATGAATCCAAGCTTCTTTCGGTCAATGGTTAGGGCCACTGCGACAACCAGCACGAATCCATTGGCCGCTTCCTGTGCATACGGGTTAACATTGAGCAGGATCAAACCATCGTTGAGCGCCGTGACAATCAGTGCACCGAGCGCGGCGTTCTTCGCACCCCCAATCCCACCTGTCAAAGCAACTCCGCCCACCGCCACCGCAGTCACCGCCGGAAAAAGAAGATTATTACCTGTTATCGCCTGAGCGCTGTCAAGTTGCACGGCGAGAAACAACGCCGAAAGACCGTAAAAGAGTCCAGCGATGCCGAATACGATAATCTTAATTTGGTGGAGCTTGACGCCTGCCTGCGCCGCCAGCACCTCGTCTCCGCCAATCGCGTAAAGGTAGCGGCCAAATCGTGTTCTGTCCTGAATGATCTGAATGGCCGCAAGCAACACTATTGCAACGACAGCGAGGTTCGGAATACCCAGCACATAGCCGTTCACAAAACCGCTTAGCGGGTTGTTAAGCAGTGGAATTGTCTGTCCCTTGCTCACAAATACTGCCAGCCCCCAAAGAACCCAGCTCATGCCGAGCGTACTGATAAACGATGGTATCTTAAGTTTCGTATTGAGTAGGCCGTTCATAACCCCAGCGAGGCAGCCAATACCCGCAATGATCGGAATGATCCATAAACCGGCGTCGTTCGAGTTGAACTTGTTGCGCGCGAGGAAGCCCACGAAAACAACGCACAGCGCAACAATCCCTTCAATTGACAGGTCGATCCCTCCGAGTACCACCACCTGGTGAAGACCGATCGCGATAATCGCAGGGATCGCGGTAAGGCTGAGTATGACTTGGAGGTTTGCCCGGGAAAGATATTTCCCCCCGGTCCCGATAGCCAATAGGCCTACTACAATAATCAGAGAAAGAAGCTGGCCTCCGATTCCGCTTCGCTGAAGCCACCGCTGCCCTTTCGCAACGGAAATTGAAAGCCAGCCGGACGCGTGGGCTGACGGCTTTGCCGTCACGTTATGCGGCATGGATTCTACAGTCCCCCTCCTTTTTGCCCAATCTTAGCATGACCTCAATAGTCGAAATCAGCAGCGCTACTAACATCCCTGGGGCCAGGCAACGGCGTTATCAAGTCAGGGAATCGCTTTCGACCACTTGGCAAAGAAATCGGTCAGATCATAGGTCGGGGTGTTTTCGAGGTAATCATGCACGACTTGATTGACGTTTTCGCGATTTACGTTCACCGCCGGAATCTCGAATTGACGATATTTCTGCGGTAGGGACGCTACATCAAGTTTCCCTTGCTTGGCAGCAAGCGACATCGCAAGGCCAAGCTCGGCCTGGTACTTCCCGTCATTCAATATTGTAGCTGCCGCCAGACCACCTTTGATCGCGTCGAACATCTCGGGAATCCCGTCGCACCCGCTGACGAGGACCTTGCCGGCAAGCCCGGCCTCTTTCAGAGCCTGAATGGCACCCATCGCCATGTCATCGTTAGCAGTCCACACTCCGTCGATATCAGGATGCGCGACAAGCATCGCCTTTGTATCGTTGTAGGCTTGAGTTCGGTCCCACTTGGCGGATTCCCATTGAAGCAACTGGATTCCAGGATTCTGAGAAAGCACCTGCTGCAACCCCTCCCAGCGCTCTGCATTCGGGGTATCGCCCAGGCGCCCTTGTAACGCGATTATCTTCCCTTTGCCGGGCGTCTTAAAGGTCTTAAACAGCTCAGTTGCGGTGTAAGTACCCGCGGCAAACCCGTCAAATGAGGCGTG
>JAFAJU010000157.1 GCA_019236035.1 Verrucomicrobiota bacterium
GGGGTGCGGATCTCGTGCGATACCATCGATACGAAATCGCTCCGGAGCTGCCCCAATTCTTTCTCTCTGGCCAGCGTCCGGAGTAACTCGGTCTCGGCCTGTTTGCGCTCTGTGATGTCCAGCCCGAAGCCAAGAATATGTGGCTCATAGTCTACTTCGATGACTTCGGCCGAGAGTACAATCGTATGAACGGTGCCTCGACAGTTGCGAAACTGGCATTCAACCTGTCGCACTGAACCTTTGCGCAGAATCTCCGCCAAGACCTTCTCGCGCTCAATTCGATTCAGCCATACGTCCAACTCTTTAGTGTCGTGACCAACTATTTTTTCGCGGTCCAGCCCGAGCCACCGTACAAACGCATCGTTTACTTCAACAAACTTTCCATCTCTCAGCCGCAAAAGCGAGATCAGTGCCGGGCTGGCACGGAAGGCTGCGCTGAACCGTGCCTCACTTTCGCGCAGGCGCGCCGTGCTCTCCCGCAACAAATTTTCGGATCGCGCGCGGTTTGCTTCCTCTAACGCGAGCGACGCTGTCGACGCGAGCGCTGAAACAAAGTCAATATCCTCCGCCGACCAGTCGCGAACAGGGCCAATATGTTCGCTGCGAAGCACGCCGACCAGCTTGCCGCGCATGCAAACTGGGCCGGCGAGCATCGAAGAAATACCAAGCGGCTTGAGATGTTCTTCCGCCAGACAACTCGTGGCGTCGTGCTCCAGAGCGTCATTAGCAACGATCGGCAGTTTGCCGGACAACGCTTCAAAAAAGGCCGGGAAGTCGGCCAACAACAGCTGAGTACCTTCAAATTGATGATCAAAGCTCTCCGCGTCCCGCGAATAGAGCACTTCGCAAGCCATGCCGGAACAATCACCCTGAATGGACCAATAACCGACGCGCGCGACGTCCAGGGTCGAAGCCGCCAGCGAACAAATTTTCCGAAGCGCCTTGGCGAGGTTCGATTTGTCGGAGTGTGCCAGCTCCAGCAGCACGTCGCGGTATTTCTGCACCTGCTCGCCCCGATTTCGCAATTCCAGTTCCGCGCGCCTTAGCTGGTCATTCGACTGCAGGAGTTCGTCGGTCCGCTCCGCGACACGTTTCTCCAGCGACGCGTTGAGTAACCGGATTTCGCTTTCTGCCCGCTTCTGTGCGGAAACATCACGATAAACGATTGAAAACAGGGTCCGGTCACCGAATGGAACGGCCGTCATAACAATGTCGAGCGGCAATTCGCTTCCATCATAGCGGTGGACCAAAAACTCGAAACGACAACTTCCGCGTTCGAGCGCGATCTTGATAAGCTCTTTGACCTTCTCAAGAGAAAGCTGGCCGTCGGGCTGGCGCTCCGGCCATCTCTCCTTTGGCGAAACGTCGCACAGGGCATGCCTGCTGGGGGCTCCGAGAAGTCTCGCAGCCGCCTCGTTCGCCTCGACATAGCGGAAGGTTTGCGGGTCGAAAAGCGACATCGCTTCCGCATTGCGTTCAAAAAAAGTACGAAAGCGCGCCTCGCTGTTGAGTAACGCGGCTTCAGCCGCCTTTCGTGCAGCGATCTCACGAGACGCCCACGCTAACCTCCACTGACCGTCGCTTCCGATCGCCGTAGCGTTCACTTCGACTGGAATCTGCGTGCCGTCGAATCGCTGTACCGTCCACTCGAACATACTGTTGCCGTTTTTCAATATCTCGGCAACGCGTCGCGCCACTGATTCCTTGGTTCCTGAACCGTCAGGTTGCACCGGGGGCGCGAGCTCCTCCAGCCGCTTACCGATAAGATCAGCTCTGCTTCCGCACCGAATCAACGACACCGTCGCATCGTTACAGTCTACGACCTTCGCACTTTGTGCGTCGAGCAACCAAACAGCGTCCGATGTGCGCTCGAAGAAGTCGTGAAACATTCGCTGAGTATCGCGCATCGGGTCGCCCTCGGCATTACACCTTTCGTTCCATTCACTTTAGTTCGGTTTATTCGTCCAAACGCAACGAACAAACGGGTTTAAAATCAAATCCCTTGAAAATGGAGCTCCCCGGCAATTTCTCAACGACATTCCATCAGCAGGTTTTTCTTGACATTACGGCGCGAAGTAAAAAGGTTTCGGCAGACTCGGCGCGGGTCGATCACACAAAAGGGCTTGGTTATCGGAATCTCACAGCATTTCAAGGAAGGTCACCTGCCGTGACTGAGCTTTCCATATCCGACCTTGAAACACTCAGAAGCGATGGGGAGTTCGTGCTTCAGCGGGGTCGGATGGGCAGCGACCAAGGGCGGGTTTTGGTTCTCGCACCGGTCTTAGAGCAGCCCTCCGAGTGCAGCCGCCAGCGGTTGGCGCATGAGTACGCATTGAGCGGAGAGCTCGGGGCGGGCTGGGCGGTGCGACCTTTGGCCCTGGGCCGGTGGCGGGGCCGCACGGTGTTGGTTTTGGAGGACCCAGGTGGAGAGCCCCTCGATGTGGTGTTGTGGCGCCCCTTGGAGCTAAGGCAAGCGCTGCGTTTAGCCATCGGGATGGCGGGGGCACTGGCTAAGGTGCACGCAGCGGGTCTGATCCACAAGGATGTGAAGCCGGCCAACCTTCTGGTGGAGCCTGCCTGTGGCCAAGCCTGGCTCATGGGCTTTGGGATCGCTTCGCGGTTGCCGCAGGAACGCCAGCCCGCCGAGAGCCCGCGGGAAGTTTTTGCCGGGACCCTGGCCTACATGGCGCCCGAACAGACCGGCCGGATGAATCGCTCGATTGA
>JAFAJU010000186.1 GCA_019236035.1 Verrucomicrobiota bacterium
GCCAGCAAGTTGGAGGCGGTATTCGAAGCGTTGTCTACCGCGGAACGATCAACGCTGGCAACGCTCCTCAAGAAGCTGGGCAAACATGGCGAATCATTGCTTAGCCCACGCACCTAAAGACTTTGATCCTCCATCTCAAAACTACAAAATTAATCTATGGCTAAATTGCTCTACATCGAAGCGTCTCCCAGAAAGTCCCGTTCCAGTTCCATCGAAGTGGCTCATAGCTTCCTTTCCGCATTCCAGGGTACCCATCCATCCGTCGAAGTCGACAAGTTGGACTTGTGGGCGACCGCGTTGCCAAGTTTTGACGGGCCTACAATTGATGCGAAGTACGCGATTCTTCACGGCCTAGCCCACACTCCGGAACAAGCAGAGGCTTGGAAAGCGGTCGAGGATGTCATCGCGCGATTCAAGTCGGCCGACTGGTATCTATTTTCTCTGCCCATGTGGAACTTCGGTGTCCCTTACGTTTTGAAGCACTTCATCGATGTGATCATTCAGCCTGGACTGACTTTTAGTTACACCCCCAGCGAGGGATACAAAGGCTTAGTCACGGGTAAAAAGGCCGCCGCAGTCTATGCCCGTGGCGGCGCCTACGGCCCTGGCACAGGCGCAGAAAGTTACGACCTGCAAAGCAAAACTCTGGCTGGAATCATGGGTTTTATCGGTATAACAGACTTCGCCCACATCTTTGTAGAACCGACTCTGTCGGCACCGGCTGACGTCGAAGCGACAGTCGCAAAAGCCAAAGAGACCGCGGTTTCAACAGCGAAGGCCTGGTAAGAAAACACTTGCGCTCCGACTGCCGACACTGAAAGAGGCAGGTATGGTCGCATTTGTTACTGGAACATCATCAGGGTTTGGTGCTGCGATTGCCCGGCGATTCGCGAAAGACGGCATACGCGTAATCGCTGCGGCTCGTCGCTTTGAAAAGCTAAAAGCGCTTAAACAAGAGTTTGGCGAGCTGATTCTGCCAGTGCCTCTGGATGTGCGTGACCGACTCCAGGTCGAATCCACCGTCGCCAGCCTCCCGGCAGAGTTTTCGCAAATCGAGGTGCTGGTGAACAATGCCGGTCTCTCGCTGAATCTTGAACCTGCTTACAAGGTGCCGATGGAAGATTGGGAAACGATGGTTGATACCAACGTCAAAGGACTTCTTTATTGCACTCGGACGATACTTCCAGGAATGGTTGCACGCGGCCGCGGTCACATCGTGAACATCGGATCGGTGGCGGCTATGTACGCATATCCTGGCGGCAACGTCTATGGCGCCACAAAAGCCTTCGTTAAACAGTTTTCTCTGAACCTGCGAGCCGACCTCCTGGGGACCGCGGTACGCGTGACAGATATTGAACCCGGTCTCGCTGAGACGGAGTTTTCGGTTGTCCGCTTCAAAGGGGACGAGAACCGCGCTTCCACCGTTTACACCGGGACTAAACCTTTGACCGCCGAAGATATAGCGGACGCGGTCCATTGGGTGATCACTCGACCGGCTCACGTCAATATCAATACGATCTCGATGATGCCCGTTTGCCAGGCGTTCTCGCCCCTGGCGATTTATCGGGAAGAAAAACGGTAGGACGAAGAACAGGGTATCGGCGTGTCGGCGTCTCGGCGTAAGGAAGAGCCACCATTCTCCCGAGTTTTCCTTCCAATCGCCGGTTTGCGCTTTCGCCGTAACGCGCAGCATCCATACGCCGATACGCCGAAACGCCGATACTCTTTTTTTCGCCCTACCGGGAGCCCCGTCCTAACGCCTCGCCCTGCCAACTGCTATAGGCTCTGGACAACCGGGCTTTATCGATCTAGATCTGGTCGTGCAAGATTTCACAGCTGGCGGTATTCACGCGCTGCACACGTCATTCGCGTCCTCTGGAGATCCGGAATTTGATCGCAGGATCCAGCAATTGGTCAGTGATTGGGGCGTTCGCGAGTCCAACGAGCTGATTGCGGAAATGATTGTGACCGCCCTCCGGATGGGGAGCGATGCGGTGCCGGTGCCGGACCTCAAACTAATCAATCGTTCGCTGAAGGAACTCAGGCAGGCGTCAAAGGCTTTTGCGCCGTATCAGGGGATCCGTAAAATCGCTATCTTCGGCTCGGCGCGTACCGGGCCAAGCGCAGAAGAATTCCAAGCTGCAGAAAGATTTGCGAAGGAGATGCAGCAGCGCGGATTCATGATCATCACCGGAGGCGGCGATGGGATTATGGGTGCCGCCCAGCGAGGGGCTGGTAGACAGGCCAGCTTCGGACTGAATATCCGGTTGCCGTTTGAGCAAAAAGCAAATGAGATCATCGACGGGGATCCGAAGCTGGTGAGCTTCAACTACTTCTTCACTCGCAAGGTGAATTTCATCAAGGAAACCCATGCGATCGCGCTGTTTCCCGGCGGATTCGGAACTATGGACGAAGGATTCGAATGTCTGACCCTGATGCAGACTGGAAAAGCGCGGATCATTCCGGTCATTCTGGTTGACAGAAAAGGGGGAACTTACTGGAAGAGCTGGACCGAGTTCCTGAGAACCCACCTCCTCGGTCAGGGGCTGATTTCGGCCGATGATTTCAGTCTTTTTCGGATCACGGAGGAGCTTGAAGAGGCAGTGGGAGAAGTTCTCCAATTCTACCGGAATTTTCATTCGTACCGGTGGGTCGGGCCGGACCTGGTCATTCGGTTACACGAGCAGTAGAGTCCCGGCGCAATCGAAAATCTCAACAAGACGTTTTCGGACCTTTTCGAGACGGCGCCTGTGCGGGCCGGGAGGGCGCTAAAGCAGGAAAAGAATGAACCTGAGCTCTATCATTTGCCGCGTTTGGTGGCCGGTCCGCACCGCAGAAACTTTGGACGGCTCCGCCAGTTGATCGATGCGATTAATCAAGCGGAAACAATCGCCTAGCCAAACCCTGTCGTTGTTGGGGTAGAAACACGTTCGGTCGCCCTTACAGCTTACAGGGCGATTTTCCTTTGTTGGGTGGGCCAGGCCTGAAGGCCTGGGCTTCTATCTCTGACCGCTTCGCGGTAAAATCCGACAGACGCCTACTCTATCATCTGTCTCGGCTTCGCCGCTATGCAGGCTCACGTTGCCGGAGGAGTGAGCTTTCCTGTCTTACCGATCTGCTCGACGATATAGTCGTGAATGGTGTTTACCGTTGCCAGGGCGACACGTGCGACATCTGAATTTGGCACCCCGACGCCAAATGTCTTTTCCATGCTGACGACCAATTGGAGCGCATCGATCGAGTCCAGGCCAAGGCCGTCCACACCAAAAAGCGGCAAATCATTGGCGATCTCTTCCTTCGGCGTGCGGAGCATCAGATTCGTTACGAGCATTTCTTTTATTTGCTCTTTTAGTTCTTCAGGCGACATAGACGGATTCTGCCAACAGGAACCGCATAGATTTGGCGGAATTGACTCTTTATCAAGTCTTAAATTCGGCCAGACCTAGCTGGAATTCACTAAATATGGATAAGCCGAAGCGGATGAGGATCGACAAGCTTCTCGTGGATCATGGTTACTTTGAGTCGAGGGAACGCGCACAACGATCGATTCTGGCCGGCCAGGTCCTCGTCCAGGAGCGGGTTATCGACAAGCCGGGGACACTCGTGAAGTCGGACGCAGCGGTTCGCGTGGTCGGAGAAGAGAGGTTCGTGGGACGAGGCGGGTACAAGCTGGAGGCTGCATTGGACCATTTTGCTATTAATGCGACGGATCTGATCTGTTTGGATGTAGGCGCATCGACGGGAGGATTCACCGATTGCCTGCTCCAGCGTGGCGCTAGAAAGGTGATCGCGGTAGATGTCGGGCACAATCAGCTGGCTTGGAAGATTCGGAGCGATAGTCGGGTGGAAGTGCGGGAGGGCTTGAACGCCCGCCTGCTGAGCCGCGAATTGCTTGAAACAAGCGTGGGACTGGCCGTGGTCGATGTCTCTTTTATCTCGCTCACCCTCGTTTTGCCTCCTATCGTGAGCTGTGTGGAGGCCGGAGGATTGGTGGTCGCGTTAATAAAACCTCAGTTCGAATTGGAAGCGAACCAGGTGGGGAAAGGCGGAATTGTCCGCGACGAGCAGCTTCGCCATCGCGCAGTGAGCAGAATCCGGTTATTTGTCACGGAACAGTTGCACCGGGAATGGCTCGGGGTTATCGAGTCGCCGATACCGGGTGCCAAAGGCAACCGAGAATTTTTAGCATGTCTTCGCTGAGTCTTGGTATCTACGCTCATTGGCGAAAATCAGGCGCTGAGGCCTGTCTCCGGGCTCTTTTGCATGAATTGTCTCTGCATAACGTTAACGCTCTGGTCGAAGAGCAAGCAGCCAAGCTGGTGGGCCAAACCGGTCACTCGCTGGAGGAGCTCTATGACCGGGTGGACCTTTTCGTAGCCCTGGGCGGCGATGGAACGCTCCTGCGGCTTGTCCGCGACTTGCGAGGCAAGATGAAACCTGTCATGGGAATTAACTTCGGTTCGCTCGGTTTCCTGACCTGTTTTGGCGGACCGGAGTACGCGGTTGCGGCCAAAGCGCTCGCAACGGGGTATTACCGCGTCGATGAACGAACTCTATTGGAGCTTTCGATCGAAAGGAGAGGCCAGACGATTCTTTCCCAGATCGGTCTGAACGACGTCGTGGTCACTCGAGGGGAGCGTTCGCGCCTGGTCCGACTCGACCTCTTCATCGATCAGACTCATCTGACACAGTACAATGCTGACGGATTAATCATTGCTACTTCAACCGGCTCGACGGCCTACTCGCTCTCGGCCGGCGGCCCAATCGTCATGCCGAATTCAGGAGTATTTGTGGTCACGCCGATCTGTCCACATGTCCTGACAAATCGCTCCGTCATCGTTTCCAACAAATCGACGATTCGGCTTCTGCCAAGCCCCGGTGAGCAACAACTGTGTGTTAACATCGACGGCCAGGAACCGATGCAATTGCATGAGGGCGATATCGTCGCAGTCCGACATGCCAACGCGAAGCTCCCGTTACTCCTGCCAAAAGATCTTACATTTGCCGACATTTTAGGCGCCAAACTTCGCTGGAGCGGCAGCGCTATATGATCCGAATTCACGAAACGCTGCTGCCGGATCATGTCATCCTTGGCCTTACCGCTCGTTCGCGGGATGAGGGGGTGCGGCAAGTGGCCGAGTCGCTCCGCTCAGATTCGAGGGTGGTCAATTGGAAGGAATTTCTGCGAGCGCTGACCGGGAGCAATGCGGGCGCGAAAGTGAACCTGCAATACGGTCTCGCCATGCCCCACGTTCGCACTGCGTCAGTGACCAAAATGATAATGGCGTTTGGGCGGCTCAAAGAAGCCGTCCAGGAAACGGATGGGCCGATTCAATTCCTGGTGTTGGTCGGGATTCCGGTCGCCATGGATGCGGATTATCTGCGCCTGGTGGGCACCTTGATGCGCGTTTTTCGCAGTGACAAACTACGCGACAAACTCCGGGACGCCGAGAAACCCGCCGAGATCGTTGAGATCTTCGAGAAGGGAGAGACTGGGTTGGAGGGTTGAGCACGCGGCGCGCCCCTACCGGCTGTATCCGCGAATGCACATGCCAGCCCGAGTCCTCAAATAACCTTTTCTAATTCCCCTGCTGAACCGGATGTGCTATTTGCTCCGGTTCTCTCATGATAGTCATCCTCAAGCCGAAAACCTCTAAGGAACAGATCCAGGAAGTCGTCCAGGAAGTCCAAAAACTCGGTTATACACCCCACCCGATCTACGGAGAGCTTCAGACCGTGGTGGCCGCGATTGGGGACGAACGTACCCATCACACGCTCGAATCTCTCACCGTTCTTCCGCAGGTCGAAAGGGTCTTACCGGTTCAGAAGCGGTATAAACTGGTCAGCCGGGAATCAAAACCCGAGGACACCGTTGTCGACGTCGACGGTATCAGAATCGGAGGGGAAAATTTTGTCGTGATGGCCGGACCTTGCAGCGTTGAATCCGAGGAGCAACTGATATCCACAGCCAGAGCCGTAAAGGCCGCCGGGGCGAAGATCTTGCGTGGCGGTGCTTACAAGCCAAGAACTTCGCCATACGAATTTCAGGGTCTGGGTCGCGAAGGGCTACGCTTACTTGCTGCCGCCAAGAAGGAAACTGGCCTGAAAATCATCACGGAAGTACTCAGCGAGCGCGACGTTGAGCACGTTTGCGAAACCGCCGACGTGCTCCAGGTCGGAGCGAGAAATGCGCAAAACTTCCAATTACTCATTGAGTGCGCGAAAAGCCGCAAGCCGGTCTTGCTCAAACGCGGAATGAGTGAACGCATCGAGGAGTGGCTGCTCGCCGCAGAATACATCCTCGCGAACGGGAACCAGAGCGTCTTGCTGTGCGAACGTGGGATCCGGACATTTGAAACTTATACGCGCAACACTCTGGATCTTGCTGCGGTAGCCATCGCAAAAAAGGAGTCTCATCTGCCGGTGGTGGTTGATCCAAGCCAGGGCTGTGGCAGGGCTGATCTAGTCAAGGTGTTGTGCCGAGGCGCGGTTGCTATCGGTGCGAACGCACTTTTAGTCGAGGTTCACCCGCACCCTGCGGAAGCTTTAAGTGACGGCCAGCAACAGGTTGATTTTGAGGTTTTCTCTCAGCTAATCTCCGAGCTCGGACCATTTCTGAATGCAATCAATCGAAAACTCGTCTAGGGAAAGAGTTAGTGCGATTTGATATGAACATTGGTACCTTTGTTCGCGCATGAACCAGGCGTTTGACGTGGCCATCATCGGCGGAGGTCCGGCAGGGAGTTCAGCCGGGACTCTCCTCGCAAAGGCAGGCCGTCGCGTGGTGATCTTCGAGAAGGAAAAATTCCCCCGATTCCGGGTGGGCGAGTCTATGCTCCCAGCCAGCTTGGGCACGCTGGAACGGATGGGCGTGAAGGAAAAAATCGATAACGGCGGCTTCCTGGTGAAATATGGAGGTGAAATTGTTTCTGCTTGCGGCAAGCGTGTTCGATTTTATTTCAGAAACGGTTTAAACGCGAAGCGTCCGACAGCCTATCAGGTCCTTAGGTCAAAATTTGACAAAATCCTCCTCGATCATGCCGGCGCAAGCGGTTGTGACGTCCGGGAACAAACTCCCATCGAGTCATTTGAACTCGATGACGATGGCGTAACGCTGTATTCAGGAGACGGCAAACATGTGGTCCGGGCTCGCTATGTGATCGACTGTTCCGGACGTAACTCCCTGATCGGCAATCGCTACCAGCTGAGACGACCCTACCCCAATCTGCACAAGTTTTCGCTCTACGCGTACTACGAAGATGTTCGGCGCGAGGAGGGCCCGGATGGAACCCTGACGAGAATGGTTCGCGCCAAAGACTGCTGGTTCTGGATCATCCCGCTAAGCGGAAATACGACAAGCATTGGCGTCGTCATGGACACCGAAAAATTCAGGAACCTGAAAATGAGCCCTGAGGAGGCTCTCACTCGTTGCATCGCCGAACAGCCTGTAGTGAACGAGGTGATGAGCCATGCGCGCCGGGTGACAGACGTTTATGCCACCGGGGACTTTTCCTATCGTAATAGCCGGCTGACCGGGGACCGCTGGCTCCTGGCGGGCGATGCCGCCGGATTTGTCGACCCGGTCTTCAGCAGCGGCGTTTATCTGGCTTTGCTTTCCGGTGAGCAGGCCGCCGACTCTCTCAACGAAGTTTTAGATCGGCCGCGCAATCGGGCGAAGGCATTCCGGTTTTACGAACGACGGGTAGGCCGGGTACTTGACATTTATTTGGACTGGGCCTCGTCATGGTACACACAGGAATTTGTAGAGGTGTTTCTTTATCCTAAAGAACTTTTTGAACTCGTGCCGACGGTAAGTGCGGTGCTGTCGGGGAACGAGTTGCGGGATTTTGGTATGCGGTGGCGGCTTTGTATTTTTCACCTCCTGGTGGCGCTCCAAAAGCGAACATCCAAAATTGCTCCACCGTTGACCTTGACCCCGAGAGCTTCATGACCAGCCGAACCTTAATCCTTCTATCGCTATTAGTGTTGGCCGGTTGTCAGTCTGTTAAGGAGATATCCGGGCTCGGTCCCGAGGCGAAAACCCGTATCGGGCAGTTGCGATATGCTACCCGCAGTCGCTCTGTAGTGGGCGACATCGTTCTGCGCAATCTTTCCAGGGGCGATTATGACCTTTCGTTTTTAAAGTCGGGTGTTCCTCTGCTCGAATTTCAAACTCGTGGTTCACACATGACGGCCACCGGACTCTTCATCCGGACGGGCTGGTCCGGTGAATTGGCTCACGCTCCGCGGTCGTTGAGACCGTGGGCCATGTTAGGGGAGGTGCTCCCTTATTTTGATACTAACGTACCGAGCGCACAAAATCCGGGGCGATGGTCTGCCACATTCGAACGGAAGGGTGGTATGTTATTGCGCGCAGACGTCGAGTTTTCCGGACACAGCACCATGGGTTTCAGTTTTGGCCAATAAATCAAATGGATCAGACCGTACCCGAAATAATCACCGAGCTTCAGTCGCCAGACCTGGAACTGACACTGACGCGAAACGCCTGGTATAGCCCGCTCAGTTTCGAAGCTGCCAGTTGGATTATCAGTCATCTGCCCCGTGATCTTTCCCGATCGATGAGTGCGAGTATCGGTGAACTGGGCTATCGTTTATGCACCACCCGCCGAGCCGCTCTGCTGCGGAACCTGGACGCGATTACACCGGATAAAGCGCGACGCGAAGCTCTCTCCAGAAGCTGCTTCCATAATTTTTTACGCATGTTGCATGATTTCTGTGACTGCGCCCAAGGGGGCGCCAGCAGAGTTAATTCGCTCGTGTTTGAGCGCCGCGGATTCCAGTTCCTCGAATCCGGGCGTCGCCACGGCAAAGGGACCCTGCTCATCACCGGTCACCTGGGTGCCTGGGAACTGGGCGGCATGGTTCTCGCCTCGGATGGGTTCCCGGTAAACGTCGTGACCATGGCTGAGCCGACTCAGGAACTGAACGAATGGCGCCAAAAATATCGGCACCGCTTCGGGATTAAAACGATCACCGTTGGCTCTGATAAATTTGCCTTTGTGGAAATCATCCACGCGCTGCGTCGTAACGAGCTTGTCGCCATGTTGATTGACCGGCCCTACCTCAATAGTGGTGTGCCGGTCAGGTTTTTCGAACGGACCACCCTTTTCTCTGCCGCTGCCGCGCGTATCTGGCAGCATACGCGTGCGTCGGTGATCCCTGCGTTCGTCTTGCAACTGGAGCCGGGCCAATACGGCTGTTACGCCTATGCGCCCATCGATATGGCGGCTGACCAGACGGTGGAAGAGAACAGCCAACGCATCGCAAATGTATTCCAGTCCATCATTCGGGAATTCCCGGATCAATGGTTCAACTTTGTACCGATCTGGAATCACCAGAATCCTTGAAAAGCAAAACCGGTTAGTCTGAGGCGCGGCCTCGCTTTAAAATGAAAAAACTGATCCTGTTAATCCTTGTAGGAATCGTTCCCCTCGCCTGGGCGAACCCGATGACCCAGAGCGACATTGACCAACTCATTCAGAGGCTGCAGACCCTCCATAGTAGTCAGCCTTCTATGCAGGCCAATTTTCGCGAGGAACGGCACTTGGCGATGCTCAAGGACCCGGTCGTGAACGAAGGCAAGGTCTGGTTTACCCTCCCCGACAAAATCCGCCGTGAAATCGGCGGGAAGACCCCAAGCACGACGGTCATCGATGGAAAAAAGATGTCGATCTACTACCCGAACTATCAGCAGGTCGAGATCTACGACCTGGAAAAACGGCCGATCATCAAGGATTCGCTGCGCGCGCTGACCGCCGGACTCAACTTCCGGGAGATTGGCAGCTATTATAACGTGGAGGGAACAAAGGAAGGCAACGGGTATCACGTTACATTGACGCCAAAGACAGCGTCGGTCCGAAAGCTGGTAAGAACCGTCGATCTGACGATCGACGAAAACCTGGCGCCTACACGAGTAATCGTCGAAGACGCGAAGGGTCAAAGATTCACGATCACCTATACCAACGTTCGCCGCGAAGCCATCCCTGCCTCAACTTTCGAATTCTCAGCGCCACCCGGAACAAAGGTCTCGACCCCGTTAGGTAGTTGACATCCCCCTGTTTTGCAGTAACGAATTGCTCCCGGGGTCTTCGATCCCTCTTTGCCTCGTGGTGTAACGGTAGCACAAGTGACTCTGGATCACTTTGTCATGGTTCGAATCCATGCGAGGCAGCCATTCGACGCCGTGAAACGAGATGACCTGACATACCTTCCAAGCCCGGAACCACCACCGGCGATCCGAGGTCATGCCTTCGTCTACATCCTGGCCTGCAGAGACGGCTCCCTATACATTGGTAGCGCTCATCAGCTCTTAAGAGCGCCAGGGTTCGACCGTCTGTGGCCCATCCTAAAATCGAGCCCGAGAAGTCCACGATACCCGCCCTTCATCTACGCGGATTATCTGGAAGCTGTGCCACCGTCCACTGGCAAGTCGATTCCAGTGATGAAGCTGCTCTCGTCGGAAGCGAGGAACCCGGCTGCCGATGCAATCTCATCCGCTGTGCCATGTCGTCCCATTGGGACCATCTTCTTGAAGTAATCGCTTGTCCCTTCGTCAGATGTTTTAGCGCCGGCATGGACCATGGGCGTCTCTGTCGGTCCAGGACTGATTACGTTCGCTCG
>JAFAJU010000390.1 GCA_019236035.1 Verrucomicrobiota bacterium
CCGAGCGGTAAATCGAACAAAGATGATTCAGATTTGACGGCGAAATTTGAGGGGTATGCCAGTATTCCTGGGTTACGGGAGCCTGTGGTGACGTCAAAAGACCGAGTTAATTTGGAACAGGGGAGCAAAAGCGAAAAGGTACCGAGGGAAAAGCAGAGAACGAAGCCGCTGAGTAACGGGGATTAGCCAGATCATTCGGACGCGCTTCGGGTCCTAGTAGGCGAAGCGTCCGCTTTGCTTCTTCATGAGGTCCTCGGTGATTTCCTGTTTACTCGGCGAAGCGGCGGTATAGCGTCCCGTCATGCTGGATATTCGTCTTATACGCGAAAGCCCGGAGTTTGTTCGCGAGCGGCTTGCGACGCGTGGCACGGAACTGGCCCAACTAATCGACCAGGTTCTTGAAATCGACTCGGAGCGGCGACGGTTGGAGACCCAGTTGCAACAGTTAAGCGCCGAGCGAAACAGGCTCAGCAAACAGATCGGGATGCTTCGGTCAAATAATGAACCGAGCTCCGCGCCGGAAGCAAAGGTGAGGGCAATGGGTGAAGAAATCGCCGGCTTGACCCAGGCGGTCGCAGCGGCCGATGAATCCCAAAGAAATTTGTTGCTCGGCATTCCAAATCTACCCCATCCGAATGCAACCATCGGGGCGGATGCCAGCGCGAATCCCGAGGTCCGCACCTGGGGTGAAAAGCCGGTCTTTAACTATCAGCCGCTCGATCACGTTGATTTGGGAGCACGACTTGGCCTCTTTGATCTGGAGCGTGCCGCCAAAATCAGCGGGAGCGGATTCGTCTGCTTTACAAATCTCGGAGCTCGGCTGCAACGCGGTTTAATCCAGTTTCTTCTGGACCTGCACACGATTGAACATGGTTACGTCGAAATCTGCCCGCCCCATCTTGTCCGGCGCGAGTGCATGGTTGGTACCGGACAGTTACCGAAGTTCGAGGAGGACGCGTACGGGTTGGAGGAAGGACAGACCTTCTTGATTCCGACTGCCGAGGTGCCCCTGACCAACCTGCATCGCGAGGAAATTCTGTCTTATCGGGAGTTGCCGAAGTATTTCGTGGCTCACACACCCTGTTTTCGGCGCGAGGCGGGATCCGCAGGCAGAGACACGCGCGGAATCATTCGCATTCACCAGTTTGATAAAGTCGAGTTGGTCAAGGTTACTCGTCCGGAGACTTCTTATGAGGAGCTGGAAAAGCTGACAGCCGACGCCGAGAACGTGCTCAAAATACTCGGCTTGCACTATCGAGTCATCGAACTTTGTACCGGAGATCTTGGGTTCAGCATGTCGAAAACGTACGATCTCGAAGTTTGGGCCCCGGGCCAGGGGCGGTATTTGGAAGTTTCGAGTTGCTCCAACGCAGAAGATTTTCAAGCGCGTCGGATGAATCTGAAATTCAAGGACTCTGACGGAAAGAACCGGTTTTGCCATACCCTGAATGGCTCCGGCACCGCTCTTGCCCGGCTCTACGTGGCGCTCGTGGAAACCTGCCAGCAGCCGGATGGATCCATTTTGATTCCGGAACCGCTCAGAGATTATGTGCGGGTAAAAGAAATCCGATAGCCCGCGATGAGCTCGCTGCTCCGGCAGATCCCATAGGTCCTATGGGTCCCATACGACTTATGGGACCTATTGCATCCTGCCGGAGCAGCGAGCTCATCGCAGGCTACAGACTTTGCTCCTGGAGCTGCGCCGGTTCCAACTGCTCTTCTTCCAGCCACTCGCAGAATTCCTTGTAGATGGCCTTGCTGATCTCGATCAGGCGCAGCTGGATTCGATCGAGATACTCGTGAAGTCCGAACTGGAAAACTTCGTCGATGGTGACGTAGCAAAGATCCGCCAAAAGCTTGCCGGAGAGACGTTCCGCCTCCACCTTGTACTGAAAATCGCCGCGTTCGACGCCCGTGATCTTGTGGATTGAATGATCAAGGGAATCAACACAAAAGAGGATCGAGCGGGGGAACGTCTGGTTCTTGATCAGGAATTCAACCACCGTCCAGGGCTCAACCAGCCCTCGATAATGCTTTCGGTAGGGCTCCAGTGCGCTGCAAGACTTTAGCACCGCCATCCACTGCACGGTGTCGACATTGCCGCCGATCTGTTCGCCGCTCGGCAGAAGGATGTGATACTTGATGTCTAGGATACGCGAGGTTCGATCGGCGCGTTCGAGGAATTTGCCTAGCTGAATAAATTCCCAACCTTCGTCGTGCGCCATGGTAGCCTCTGAGATGCCCTGGAATAGTTGGGATGCCTCGAGGATCCATTTGAAGAATTCGTAAGTGCTGTTGCGAAATAGGCGATGCGCATCACCAGTCAAGAAAAACAGATAGATGCGATTGATTTGCTCCCACATTTCGACTGAGATTTGCTCGCGTACAGTCCGAGCATTTTCTCGTGCGAGCGCCAGGCAGGAGTAAACCGAATTCGGGTTTTTGCGCTGGAACGTGACGAAATCGACGACGGCATCGCCCGTAATCTCGGGGTAATGTTTTTTGAAAAGCTCAGTGTCTTCCAGCGTATAAATGATCGATTCCCAATGCTGCTGGGTCCTGGTGTTGAGCAGTTGCGCATCGAGCATCAGCTGGAGATTGACATCCATCATCCGAGCGTTGTTCTCAGCTCGTTCTGTATATCGGCTCAACCAAATAAGGGCATCGGCTACTCGGCTTAACATATTTCAAGTGACCCGTTTTGAGTCTTGGGTTTTGAGTTTTGCGTTTGTTTCAGCTTCGAGCAAATGGCGGATGCGAAAACTGCACTCAAAACCCAAAACTCAAAACTCAAAACCCTTATTCATTGAGCACCCAAGTATCTTTGCTCCCGCCACCCTGGGAGGAATTCACGACCAGGGAGCCTTTGCGGAGAGCAACTCGCGTTAAACCACCGGGAAGAATGCTGATTTTTTCTCCATACAGGATGTATGGGCGAAGGTCGATGTGCCTTCCTTCGAAGTGATCGTCGCAGAAGGAGGGAGAGCGAGACAACTGGATCACCGGCTGGGCAATATAGTTGCGCGGATTCTTCTCAATCGCACGCCGGAAAGCCGCCCGTTGTTCGTTCGTTGATTGGGGACCCATGAGCATTCCATAGCCGCCGCTTTCGTTTGCCGACTTCACTACCAACTTATCCAAATTCTCGAGAACATATTTTCGGTCTGAGTCAAAGTGCGAAAGGTAGGTCTCGACATTGGGAAGGATGGGATCCTGATCCAGGTAGTATCGAATCATTTTCGGCACGAAGTAATACGTGACTTTATCATCCGCAACGCCGGTACCGATCGTGTTGGCCAGACTGACATTGCCTC
>JAFAJU010000468.1 GCA_019236035.1 Verrucomicrobiota bacterium
CCTTAATCGGCCGGGTGATGGGGGGATTTTGTTGTCCGACGTAAAGTTCGGCGATTTCGGCTCCTGCCAGATTGCCGGTGTTGGTCACTGTAAATGACACTGTCACATGATTGTTTCCGTTAAGCTGAGGAGGCGCAATTTTCAGATCGGAGTAAGCGAACGTCGTGTAGGACAATCCGTACCCGAAAGGATATTGCGGTTGAATATGATTCTCTTCGTAGCCCCGGTAGCCGACAAAAAGTCCTTCTGTATACCGGATAGAAAGCGCGTCGCTTGTGGTTGGATAATTCGCGGTGGTCGGGTTATCCGCCAGACTCTTTTCCATGGTAATAGGCAGCTTCCCCGACGGGTTAACTTGCCCAAACAGAATCTCGCCTAACGCTTGCCCTCCATTCTCGCCGGGATACCAGGCGTGCAACAAAGCCGGTACCTGATTGATCCAGCTTTGGATGTTGAAATTGCCGGTTCCATGCAGGACAACTACGGTCCGGGGATTGGTATGCAGCACGTTTTGAATCAGTTCATCCTGGAACTCCGGCATAATAATGGCCCGCTCCAGTCCCGCTAAACCTTGATCTTCGAATTTGAAGGCCAGATCTAGACCTTCGCCGTCATACTCGTTGTCGATCCCCTGGCACATAACAACGGCGTCGTAAGTGGAAAGTTCGGGCGGTACAACCAGTGGCGCCCAACTAAACTGAACGCCTTGGAGTGCGCCCGAATTACCCGGAAATCCGGTCGTGCGGCGATACTCCAATCGGACGTCGTAAGCTTGCCCCGCTTGCAGATAGATCTTCGCGAAGCTCGGAATGGTCGTTCCATAGAACGGGGGCGGCATTGGCGAAAGGAAGGTGTCGACCAAAAGCTGGCTATTCACATAGAGTCTGATTCCGCCGTCCGCCCTGACCTTGAAAAGATGGTCTCCCGTAAAAGTCGGGCGAACCTGACCCGTCCAGCGCGCCGAGAAAGTGGCTTGGTCGGCGGGGGGTATGACCGGCGGGATGGCTCCGGTAACGGTCCAGTCAAAATTCACCTCCGGATCAATCCGGGTCAGCGCGGGTGAGCCGGAAAGATCGTTGCTCGTAAAATATTGTCCTTGCAGTCCGGTTGCGAAAGTGCCGCCGGTGGTCAGGAATTGCCAGGCCGCCGTGGCTGGATCCGGAGACCCGGCGGTAATGAAGTCGACTTTAACGGTCGGACCCGCCAGTTGGCTGATCCCGCTCAGTTCGCTGATCGACCGGATCGCATCCAGAAATGAACTGCCGAATCCGGTCGCCGGGATGCCGGGGGCCAGCCGCCCAAGTACAGCAATCGAACGGACTTTGCTCCGATCGAACGGCAAGATTTCTTTTTCGTTCTTGAGCAACACGATGCCTTCCCGGGCTTCGTCTAAAGCTTCCAGGGAGCTTGCCGGGTCGTCCAGGGGGATGGAAGAATCAAGCTGGGGCCGATCCAGGAAACCGAACGCGACGATTTTGCGCAGAATCCGGCGCACTTTGTCATCGATGGTCGAAACCGATATCTGGCCGGACTGAATTGCCGGCAGAAGAGTCTGCGGGTTCATGAAATCGCCGAAAGGCATGTCCAGATCCATACCCGCTTTCGCCGCCTTCACTCCGTCGTGAATGCCCTGATAATCGGACAGCAGAACGCCGTCAAAGCCCCACTCTCGTTTTAGAATCGTGGTGTCCAGCTCAAGACTCTCGCAGGCGAAATCGCCATTGACGGCATTGAGGGCACCCATCACGGACGCGGTATGTCCCTGTTTCACGGCCCCCTCGAAAGGTGGAAGGTAAATCTCTCGCAAAGGACGTTCGTCAACGAGGATATTGATATTCTCCCGGCGGTACTCCTGCTCGTTGCAGGCGTAATGCTTGACATCAGCCCATATTCCCTGTTCCTGCATTGCCGAGATAAGCGGCGCTACCAGTTGGGCGCCCAGGAACGGGTCTTCTCCGGTATTGTATTCGAAGTTTCGACCGCCCAGCGGAGTTCGATAGGGATCGACGCCCGGGCCCAAGTCGACGTAGAAGGCTCGGGCGCGGCCATCGCGTCCCATCTGGCGACCACGTAGCAGCGCGCGCTTTCGATTCCAGGTGGCAGCCAAAGCCAGTCCGGCCGGATAACGAGTCGAAGCCTGTCCAATAAGACTCTGAATCCCGAGCGGCCCGTTACACATATCGATTTCGGGCAACCCCAAACGGGGAATGCCCCGGATGTTGAAAACGCCATAAGTCGTTGCCGTGTAGGTGCCACCGATATAGGAGAGTTTTTCGTCGAGAGTCATTTGGGCGAGGATATTGTTTACCCTCTGTTCCACGTTGTTTGAACCCTGTTCAGCGTGCACATTCAGCGTGCAGATGAATAACCCGGTCAGCGTGACACGATGTAGATTTATCAACTTCATTTTTTGGGGGGTTAGGCGTTAGGTGTGATATGGAGAGGAAATCTGAGAGAGACCTCATCGGCATTATCCCTAAGCCAGCTATTGAGCAGGTGCCTGATCAGAGCCGCGCCTAAGAAGGAGGGCAGAAACCTTACATTCCCAATAGCGAACAATGCCTCCCGTGAGGGAGAGAAGTCCTTGTAGCAATCCATGGGGGGACCTCCTGCGATTTCGTATAGCAGTACAACAAATTATTTGTAGGCACGTCAATCCTACAAATCGCTAATAGATGCCTAAACCAAGCTCTTCTCATTCTTGCGACTCATTATTGCGTCTTTGTCACGCCGATCTAGCACACCCAGCAAAGAGCCGATCTGCACGCGCAATCCGGTTTCTTCGTGAACTTCTCGCTTCAGCGCCTTTACGAGTGCTTCGCCTGGTTTCACCTTACCGCCTGGAAGCGTCCAGAGCCTCAATCCCATAGCCTGACGCAC
>JAFAJU010000470.1 GCA_019236035.1 Verrucomicrobiota bacterium
TCGTTGACTGGGAGGCAGCGCGAAGCGAAACGCAGCGAACCCCGAACCGCAAACGCCGAACCGCAAACGAGGAGGAGCACAAGCACGACTTCTCAACTTCGGCATTTAGGTTGAACGGCCAACGTGAACAGTAAAAACGAGCAGACACAGGAGCACGAGCCGATACCGACGCGACCCTGGGGACCTGTGACGAATAGAAACATAATTCCATTCGTTGACCCCATCGGGGCGAATGGGCACGTCCCGTGTTTTTCCCGGGAAGACAAAATCCGGTCTCGGTTGGAAGCTGCCGCGGAGCTGATGCTGGTTGCGACAGGAGCTGCCGGCGTTGTCACCGCTGTTATTGCCGCGGCTTCAATGTGACCTGGGCGTCCCGCCCGTGATCCCCGATGCACGGGCGGGACGCCCATGCCACAGCGCTCCGCCTAACGCGGTGATCGCGCCGGGGAGCACGTGGATCGGCGCACAATCAGTTCGGGCATAAACACCTTCGTTTGCGCCGGCTTGCCTCCGCGGAGCCGGGCGAGCAGGAGTTCCATGGTGCATTTGCCCATCGTCTCCACTGGTTGGGCCACTACGGTCAATGGCGGGTCCATATAGCGAGCCCAGAACGAGTCGTCGAAACTCACGATGGAAATCTCCTGCGGGATGGTCACTCCTTTATCCCGGACGAAGGCGATGACACCGGCCGCCATTTCGACATTTGCCACGAAGAGAGCGGTGGGCGGTTGCCGCAGTGAATGCAACTTTTGGGCTGCCTGATAGCCGGATTCCTGTCGAAAATTTCCGTACTGAACGAAGCTCTTTTTTACCTGGATATTGTGCTTGCGGAGCGTGTCCTGAAATCCTATGAGGCGGCCTCGCGCATTTGAAAGATGTTGTGGCCCGGCGACAGTGGCGATATCGCGGTGGCCAAGGTCGACGAGGTGTTCAGTGGCAAGCTCGGCCCCGCGTCTGTTGTCGACGACGACCGTATCGAGGTTTTTGAGACCTGATTCCCGGTCGAAATCGACCAGCACGGCTCCCGATTTCTGGAAGGTGTGGAGGAGATCCAGATTGGCGCCAGTAGAGCAATTGATGACACCGGATACTTTTCGGTCCAAAAGGAGCTGAAGGGCGGCTTCCTCTTTGGCGCTGTCTTCGTCGGCGTTGCAGATGAGCACGGTGTACCCATTTGCCCTAGCCTCGTCCTCGATGGCTTTGACCACAGCCGCAAAAAAAGCATTTCTGATGTCCGAAACGACGACGCCGATGGTTCGAGTCTGCTGGGTGCGCAAGGAACGGGTGGTTCCGTTTGGGGTGTAACCGTGGCGATGGACGGCGGCGAGGACGCGTTGGCGTGTCAGGGGTGCGACATCTTCGGGGCGGCTAAGGGCACGCGAAATCGTTGCGATGCTGAGGTTCAGTTCTTTGGCGAGGTCGTGAAGGGTCATAAGAGGCGACCGAGGAACTGGGTTTTTGCAATCTGGGGGAACTGAGGTCGATAGGGGAGGCTTGACATCTGTTGTGCACGAACTATAACCGAATGTAAAGTTTTACATTGTAACCCCCAAACAGCACATCGCGGCAATCCTGGAAAGGATTATCAAATCCGGCCGAGCAACTGTGGTTTTGTCGGATTAACGCTCTTTTCAACTTCGCCCCGAAGTCTATGTTCTCGCCAAACGAACAAACCGAGTCGCCGAATCACCCGGCTCTGCAGATGCGGGGGATCTCTAAGAGTTTCGGGCCCACCTTGGTGCTGAAGAAAGTGGATATCGATCTGCGCTCCGGCGAGATCCACGCGCTGATGGGCGAGAACGGGGCCGGCAAAACGACTCTGATGAAAATTGCGGCCGGGCTTATCGACGACTTTGAGGGCGATATTCTTGTGGAAGGAAAGCCGCACCGCATGGCATCTCCGAGAGATGCCGCCAGAGCTGGGATCGCGATGATTCAGCAAGAACTGAGTCTGGTTCCGGAACTGGCAGTCGACGAAAATATTTTTCTGGGCCAGGAGAAGGTTCGGTCCCTCTTCTTTGTGGACAGAGAACAACAGGTCCGGGCGGCCTGCGAGGTTCTCCAGCCATTGGATTTTCATGGGAGAATAGATTTACCGGTAGCGAAGCTGCGGGTTGGCGAGCAGCAATTAGTGGAGGTGGCGAAAGCCCTGGTTGCCAAGGCGCGGATTCTAATCATGGACGAACCTACGTCGGCGCTTTCGATAAACGAAACAGAGCGCCTGTTTCAGGTTATCCGTAAATTGGCTAAGGAAGGTGTGGCTATTGTTTACATCTCACATCGCATGGAGGAAGTCTTTGCCGTGGCCGATACGGTGACCGTACTTCGGGATGGTCAGCATATCGGAACCCTGTCCGCCAAGGTAGCGAGCCGGCGCGAGATTATTCGAATGATGGTGGGTCGCGAACTGCAAGAAATGATCGCCAGTGGCAAGTCGGAAACCACTGCGCAAAAACCGGTTCTGGAGGTACAAGATCTTTGGCTGGAAAATCCTTCGCCGACTGCGGCGCGACCACTGCTGGTTCAAAGTGTGAGCTTCACGGTAGCCGGGGGAGAGGTCTTGGGACTTGCGGGACTACTTGGAGCGGGTCGAACCGAAACCCTGGAGGTTTTGTTTGGTTTGCACTCCGGAACCTCTGGAGGGCATGTGCGCATCGAAGGCAAAGAGGTTCACCTGTTGAATCCGGTTGCAGCGAAAGCGTCGGGTATGGCTCTTGTGACCGAAGACCGCAAGCGAGACGGGTTGGTACTGGGGGCTGGAATTGATCGGAATGCTGAGCTGGCGGTGTTACGGACGATTGCGGCCTTCGGGTTAGTGTCGACGGAAGGAGAGGTGGAGTTAGCCGAGCGCACGATTCGCGATCTCGGCATCCAAGCCAGCAGTCCACGGCAACTGGCCGGCACGCTGAGTGGGGGAAACCAACAAAAGCTCGTAATTGGTAAATGGTTGCTGACCAGGCCGCGGGTATTGTTACTGGACGAACCGACTCGCGGAATCGATGTGGGCGCCAAGGCAGAGATTTATCGTTTAATCGGGACTCTAGCTGAGCAAGGGCTGGCGATTGTGCTCGTGACCTCTGAATTGCCGGAATTGACGCTGCTCAGCGATCGGATACTCGTGCTGCGGGAGGGGCGTCCTACCGCGTTGCTAAACCGGGCACAGTTTTCGCACGAAACGATTCTGGAATTTGCTTCGCCCGGAGGCTCGGTGCAGCCCGCCTTTGCGGAAATGGAGGTGGCGCAATGAAAGGTATTGCTTCCACGATCGGCAAATTCATTCTGCAAACCAAACTATTCTGGGGCTTGGCGGCCCTTTACCTGGTAGGGATCTTTTCATCGCCGGTTAATCGTAAAGGGCTGAACATTTTCCTGGAGCCGGGAAATCAGTCGGACGTGCTTCGTCAGGTATCGAATAATGGAATTATAGCGGTCGGAATGACCCTGGTCATCCTGACGGGCGGAATTGATCTTTCCGTGGGATCGATGATGGCGCTTGGATCCGTGGTCTGTGCAATGTTGTTGACCCAAGAGGGGTGGACTAATGCGTCATTGCTAGCGATCCCGATCCTGGCGTTCGTCTGCGTTTTTCTCTGCTCTTATCTAGTGCCGTTGATTGCAATCAATGTACACAGGGGCTCAGCTAAACCGGTGGAAAAAGCAAGTTCACGGGTCAGGTGGTTTGGCATCGTCCTGGGAATCATTCTGGCGATGCTGTCGGTTTGGTGGACGGTCGGCCAACTCAAAACAAAGTTTGGGGTGATTGGCGTCTTGGTGGCAGTTCCGGCAGTTGGGCTGGTGTTCGGTGCGTTGAATGGCCTGATCATAACCAAGGGCAAAATGCAGCCGTTCATCGTCACGCTAGCCATGATGGTCGCAATTTTGGGGATCGCTCGGTTGTTAGGCGGATCGAACATGGCAGTGCATCCGGTATACACCGGAACTAACGCGACGGAGGATTTCGACATACTTCGGGCGTTGCTATTCCAAGTTATCCCGGTGCCGGGAATTTTCTTTCTGATTGCCGTGTTAGTCTTTGGCTTTGTCCTAAAAGTGAGCACATTTGGTCGCTATATCTATGCGATTGGCGGCAACGAACAAGCAGCTCGCCTCGCGGGCATACATGTCGATCAACTGAAAATCGCGGTCTTTGCTATCTCTGGTATGCTGGCTTCCACGGCCGGGGTGTTGTATACGGCGCAGTATCGACAAGGCAAGCCAGATGCTGGATCGGGTGCGGAGTTGGATGCCATCGCCGCGGTGGTCATTGGTGGCACAAATTTGATGGGTGGCCGAGGGTCAATGACGGGGACTCTGGTGGGTGTACTGATCTTCGGCTTTCTGGGGAATATTCTGCAGTTGCGCAATATCGACAGCAACACTCAGTTAGTGCTCAAGGGAGGGATAATTCTGGCTGCGGTGTTGTTGCAGGAAGGGCAACTAGGGGTGTTATGGAAACAAATCCGGGCCTATTTTAAGGTGGTCGAACCCAG
>JAFAJU010000472.1 GCA_019236035.1 Verrucomicrobiota bacterium
GATCGCTTTTAGCGATTTGGATACTCAAGTCTTTGTCGAACCTGGGATTGGCGAAGACCATGACCTGACGATTCTGACGGCGGTTTCAATTTCCAGGGCATTGCCCAGCGCGATCCAACGTGGTGGAGTGCTCGCCGAAAGTACGACCGCAGCGTAGCTCGGTTCACCTTTGGAGTTTCCCAGATAGCGGCCGTAGCGGACATATTCCAGCAGAACAGCGTCATTGGGGATAGCCGCTGCCAACTGCTCAACCGTAATTGTTAATGAGCGCCTGGCTTGTCCAAGATCAATAATCTGGCGAGCCAGCTTGCTCTCGATGTTTTCCACTTCCTGTTCGAGGGTTTTGATGCGTTCGCGAGCTTCCTTTGGAGAAGCCTCCGTGGTTTGCAACGAGAGCTGTGCCAGAGTCCGCTTTTCAACATTCAATTGCTTAACGAGTTCCCGGTTTGCCTCCTGTTTGCTGGTTTCGGCCAGCAACCGATCTTCAATAATCGAGTCAAGCACCACCCCTTTGTAGTGAATCACTGCGCCCGCCAAAAGAGTGTCGGTCTCGTGGAGCGCGGCAACGAGCGTGTACGGATGTAGGAGCCGCTGCTTGGCGAGTCGCTGGTCCTCTGAACCAAAGGAAAGAATTTGGGAAAATACCTTTAGGCCGGATGCATACCCCAGTTCCCCATACCGTTTGGCTTCCTCAGTCTTTCCTAAATCTAATTCTGCGAAGGCCAGACCTTCCAGGTTTTTCACTGTCAGGGGATGGTCCCATCCAAGAAGGTTCTGGTTAATTTTCAGCGCTTCTTTGTACAACGGTTCGGCTTTACCGTTGTCGCCCATGGTCGCATAAAGCTCCGCCAGGTTATGCAGGTTTGTTGCTGTCAGCGGATGTTCGGGGCCAAGGACTTTTTTGGAAATCTCGAGCGCTTGTTTGTACAGCGGCTCGGCTCTGGCATAATCATCCATGGTCTGATAAAGCGCCGCCAAATTGATCATGGTTGATGCCGTGTTGAGATGCTCAGGGCCAAGCACATGCTGGAAAATCTCGAGCGCTTGTTTGTACAGCGGCTCGGCTTTGCCGTAGTCGCCCATATCCCTATAAAGCGCCGCCAGATTGTTCATGCTTGTGGCCGTCTCGGGATGCTCCCGGCCAAGGACTTTCTGTCGAATCTGGAGATCTTCTTGGAATAGCGGTTCGGCCTTAGCGTAGTCGCCGATTGCCCAATAGAGCCCCGCTAGATTGTCCATAGCTCGCGCCGTATCGGGATGCTCCCGACCAAACACATGCTGGAAAATCTCGAGCGCTTCTTGGTACAGCGGCTCGGCTTTTGCGTACTCGCCCATCGCCCGGTAAAGCTCCGCTAAATTGCCCAGACTTGTCGCTGTATCGGGATCCTCCGGGCTCAGGGTTTTTCGACGAATCTTCAGCGCTTCTTCGAGCAGCGGCTCGGCTTTGGCAAAGTCGCCCATATCATTAAAAAGGTTGCCCAGATTGTTGAGGCTGATCAGCGTATTGGGGTCCTCAGAGCCGAGGGTCTTCTGAAAAATATCCAGAGCTTCCTTGAGCAGCGGTTCAGCTTTTGCATAGCTGCCCATGTGCGAGTAAAGCAAACCCAGATTGTTAAGGCTTGTCGCCGTGATGCGATGGCTCCGCAACCAAGAACCAAATACCGGAGCCTTCCTTTCTTGTGGAGTTTTTTAGGAGAAGCAGTTGTTACGAAAAAATTTGATTTTATAAGAGTCTGCGCACGCGCCTGTACATGGCCGGTGCGCCGGTCGCAGCAACGCAATCGGGCTCGGCGAGTTTTCGCGAGAGGCGGGAGCGCCCCAGGGTTGAATTTTGTTCCGAAACATGAGTTGACGGGCTAGTATCCAAGGAACACGCAATTGCTTGTGCAACGGGACTACAGCTTGCCAGGCGCTGTGCTGGCCGATTTCGCGCCACTCGGTGGAGCGTTGCGTTGCTCTTGGCTCAGGTTCCGGCTGAGGGCGGTTAGGTCATGAGCACGGAGCCCCAACGCACCTGCCCCAGCTGCGGTAACGAGCTTTCTGCAGCGATGGAATTCTGTCCCGTCTGCGTGCTTCGCACGGGTCTTACGGCCGCGGTTGAGTCAGGCGAATCTTCTGCTTCCGAGGGTACAGTGAAGCCGACTTTATCCGATCAGGAGGTGCAACGATTTGAGCATTACGAATTGGTGACGGGGGAAAATGGGAAACCGGTCGAGTTGGGTCGGGGCGCGATGGGGGTTACTTACAAGGCGTTTGACGTCGATCTGCACTGTCCAGTGGCCCTGAAAGTTATCAGCGAGCGATATCTCGGGGATGAATCGGCGCGCCTTCGTTTTTTGCGCGAGGCCCGCGCGGCAGCGAGACTGCGCCATTCAAACGTTGCGTCGGTTTTGCACCTGGGCAGAACTGGCAGCAGTTACTTTTACGCGATGGAATTTGTTGAGGGGGAAACGCTCGAGAAGCTCATCAAACGCTCAGCTCCACTGGAGGTAAAGCTGGCACTGGAAATTGCAACCCAGGCCGCCGCCGGTTTGGCTGCGGTGCATAAGCAGAAACTCGTTCATCGGGATATCAAGCCGAGTAACATTATGGTGAGCCTGGAGGAAGGAGGCGCCGTGACCGTCAAGATCATCGACCTCGGGCTGGCGAAGCCCGCACCCGATGCACCTCCGGAAGCCGCGATTTCAACTCATGGAGCTTTTGCTGGTACACCGGAGTTCGCCAGTCCGGAGCAGTTCGCCGGTGTCGGCGTGGACATTCGCTCGGATCTGTACTCGCTGGGGGTGGTGCTCTGGGAGATGCTCACCGGCCGTGCGATGTTCAGAGGCGCCCCTGCAGAGGTGATGTATCAGCATCTGCATTCACCCTTGCCGGTCGAAAGACTCGAAGCGCTCCCGAAACCGGTTGTGGTGCTACTTGAGGCGCTCTTGGAGAAAGATCCGGCGCGGCGGTTTCAGAGCCCGGCCGAACTTTTGGACGCGTTACCAACAATTGCAGGCGCTATCGCCGCCCGGCGTAGAATTACTCGTCAGAGCTTGCAGAAGAGCCTATCAACCGTGGCGCGGGCCGGAACTCGCAAGCCGCCGGCAAGAGTTGCACCAAAGAAGATTTCTGTAGCCAGGTTACCCGTCACTGGAAGCGATGTTTTTGGGCGAGAGGAGGATATCGCTTTCCTGGATCGAGCGTGGGCCAACAAGGATGTGAACGTCGTTACGATCGTTGCTTGGGCCGGGGTCGGAAAGTCGACGCTGGTCAACCATTGGCTCCGAAGGCTGGCCACTGATCAGTATCGCTCTGCAGAGTTGGTTTTTGGTTGGTCCTTCTACCGACAGGGCACCAGCGGTCAACCCTCGTCCGCGGATGAATTTCTGGATGCGGCTCTCACTTGGTTTGGCGATCCAGATCCACGGCTTGGAACGGGGTGGGAAAAGGGCGAAAGATTGGCGAAGCTCGTCGCGCAACGCCGAACCCTATTGGTTCTGGATGGCCTGGAGCCGATCCAAAATCCGCCTGGCCTACAAGAGGGACGGTTACGTGAGCCTTTTCTCCAGGCGTTTCTTCGCGAAATCGCTGCGTTCAATAAGGGGCTTTGTGTGATCACCACGCGGAGTCCGGTCGCTGATATTGCAGATCATGAGGGCAGTTCAGCGCTGCGTCGTGACCTGGAACAACTGTCCAGCGACGCCGGCGCGAAACTGCTGCGAGCCCTGGGT
>JAFAJU010000487.1 GCA_019236035.1 Verrucomicrobiota bacterium
CAGCGCTTTTTGGACGACAAATCGCTGTGGCCCAGGCCCCATTTGCTTCGGCCGATCTTATTCCTCATTGCTACCGCCTTTCTTTTTTGGCGTTGGACTTCCATGGCTGGCAACTCCGAGCCCGTTTTTCAAACCTGGTTTTTGGATAAATGGCATCTCGGACCGTTACGTCTGCTCAATTTCTTCGTAACCGCGTCCGTTATCGCAACATTCCTTAAACATTTGAACCGCTGGGAAGCGCCGTTGCGACCATTTTTGCTGATCGGCCGCCACATGCTTCCGGTGTTCTGCAGCCAAATCTGTCTTTCTGTCTTGCTCATTGGTCAGACCGAGTCCGGCTTAACTATTGAGCCGTTTACGTCTATCCTGGTAATCTCTCAGCTGCTTACCGCACTGCTGTTCGCTTGGTTTTTGGAATGGCGATCGGTGGCTAAGCAATCACCTAGCCCGATACGTCAGGCGACGCAGTTGGCTGCAGGCGGGACCTGAGCCTATTCGCTTTTAATTGGAGTTACCTCTGCAGGCACCCGCCAGTGAAAAAGCAAACGCAGTGTGCTAATCGCGCCAAGACATTTGCCCCTCATCAAAATTCCGGTCCCGCCATTAGCGAGGCCGCTGAACCCCGCTGCGCCACGCCTAGCGCTATCAAACTGCCGGATACCCCTCGCTGGTCTGAGGCGCGGCCTCGCTAGAAGCTAATCGACTTTGGCCGGGTGAACACGACCGGCGACGTGCTCGAGCCTTCCCAGGTATCCTTGTTCTGGAGATACGCGTTAACGGTGTCCTTGGTCACATACTTGAAGCCGGTGTTGTAGTCAGTGGGCGTGATCAGTCCGCCCGAGATGTTGTAGAGGAACAGCTGGTAGATTGACATGGAGCCCTGCAGGTACGCCTGCTGGTCGACCGTGAACGCCAGGTTACCCGCGGCGATGTTCTCCAACACGGGAAGACCGACGTCAAAGGCGGCGCCGCCGATACCCTTGGGCGCCAAGCCGAGCTTCTGGATCGTCTTCGCGACGGCGACACCGTTGCTTCCGCCGCTCGAGAACATGAACTTGACGTTCTGATGCCCCTGATACCAGGCCTCGATTGAAGCAAGCGCGGGTCCCTCGGTGGCGCCGACGCCGACCTGGACAAAATCGATTTCGGCCGGTTTGAATACGCTCGCGGCGCCGTCCATGCGCGGCTGTTCATTGAGCGAGCCCGGGACACTAATCATACCGCCGACCAGGTCGCCTTTCTTGACGTTCGTGAGAATGCGCTTTCCCACTGCCACGCCGGCCTGGAAGAGGTCCTGGCCGATGTAGGATAGTACGTGGCTGCCAGAGCCGGCCGGAGCTTGAGCATTGTAGGCGACGACGGGGATTCCCTTGCCCAGGGCCTCATCCGTCACAGCGTTGAAGGCCTTGGGGTCGACCACAGCGCATGCGATTCCGTCGACATTATTAGTAATCGCGACTTTAAACGCATTGACCATCTCGGGGACGATGTCGTTTTCGGAGCCAGTCCATGTGTAGGAGCACCCCAGGAGCGCGCACATGTCGTTAGCCCCGGCTCGGACGGCGTTGAAGAAGACGTCGGCTGTCACGTGACAGACAAAGGCAAACTTATACGGCGGGTAGCTGGGCCACGGATTCTTGGTCGGGGTGGATGAAGCCGCCTCCGCAGTCTCCGCGAGAGACCCGAGGAATGGGAGGCTGACCGCTCCAATACCGGCATTATGCAGAAAACGACGCCTGGATAGCGCGTGCTTCTGCGGGTCGACTTTGCGCTGTGTATCTTTGGCCATGATAGGTCCTTTCTCCAAGATTTTGGAACAAGAGCTGTGATCACGTTAGGTCATTTGTATGATGACCTGTTGAGATGATAAGATCCTCGGCAAACCTTTGACAAGTGGAAACGGCAGAAAATCTGTCAGCCTAACCGGTGCAACCTCTAAGTGGATGGCATCATTCCCTAACACAAATCATCGCAAGTCAGAAAACGCCTCCGCTTTTTCGGCCATTTGACGATAGCGTTGCTGACCGTTTAGCAAATGTTCGCGCATAGTTCTGCGCGCTTCTTCAGCTCTTTGGGCTTTCACCGCGCGAAAGACTGCCATATGTTCCTTTTGGATTCGTTTCAGATAGACTCGACGTTGATCCTTGTTCTCCAAGCCGATCCGTATCCGTTGGCGAGGAATGATTAATCTGCCCAGAAAGTCGAGAAACTGGACGAAATATGGGTTATCAACCGCCGAGAGAACTGCTTTGTGGAAGGCGAAATCGGCGTCGGCAGCCGTTTCTCCTTGATCAATTTCTCTGTCGATCAGCTTTAAACAACTTGTCATTGCAGCGAGGTGCTTGGCGGAGCGTCGTTCGGCCGCAAATCCAGCAGCCTCCGTTTCGATCCCGATGCGCAGCTCGAATACCTTCAGGACGTCCTTTATTGAGCGCAGTTCTTCCGGATTGATTCGAAATGGCCTCTGCTGAGCATCCGGAGAAACGAATGCCCCAACCCCTTGCCTGGTAATCACGAGCCCATCGGCGCGTAGGGCAGACACCGCTTCTCGCACTACTGTGCGGCTCACCCCCGTTGCATTGACAATCTCCTGCTCTGTCGGCAGCCGCGAACCAGGCGCGAGTTTGCCACTCATGATATCGGCGGCGATGCGTTTCACCAATTTCGACGTGAGATTTGGAGCTGGAGTGAGCCGGCCTAGCGAGTAAACAAGATCGGGCATACCTAAGATTTTGGGGTTGCTTGTCATATCACATGATAAGGCGACGTACGACAATCAAAAAGGAGAGCAAGGACGCTTTGCCCGCGCTAGCCAGCTAAAAGCCGTTGGAGATTTAGCGGCGAAGCCGGAACAGAGCTCAGCCCATAGGCCCTAACTTAATTGTTATCGCCCGGCGGACTTATTGTCCCGGAGGGACTCATGAGAGTAGCCTGGCACGAAGTGCCAGGAATGGCGTAAAAAGAAGCGATCCGTCCCGGAGGGACAGGATGATTGTGTAAGAGCGGCTTTCGACTCCGCGGCTTCGCCGCTTTCACAGGCCCGGTATGATCAGGCGGAGAGCACGAGCTTGACGTTCGCTCGCTTCGATTTCGGAGCCGGCGGCGTCGTCCATGACAAACACAAACGCGCTTCGGGCGGTGGGTCTGATCTCCTTGACTCGGCGTAAGTTTACCAGCGACGCTCGGTGCGCTCGAAAGAAACTGAATTCACTCAGACCCTGTTCAAGGTCACCGAGTTGATAGTTCACCCAAAAACTGTCGTCGCTCGTACGCGCGCGCACGATGCCATGGTCTATATAGAAAAAGAGGATTTCGGCTGGATCCAAAATAAGAAAGCGGTCGAGCTTACGCGCTACAATCTGCCGAAAATCGCGCGGCGCGCTTGCCGCAACCTTGTGAATCCCGTCGGCAGCCCGGGCGCGGTCATCGGCAAAATGCTGCAATCGCCAGGCGCGTTCCACCATCTCCCGGAGTCGCTCGGGCTCGATCGGCTTGAGCAAATAAGCGATCGCATTAGCATCAAACGCCGCCATGGCATGCTCATGAAAGCCGGTCACAAAGATGATCAATGGCAACGTCAACTCGGCGGGCAGAGCCTTGAGCGTTTCAAAGCCATCCAGACCTGGCATTTGCACGTCCAGGAACACCAAGTCTGGTTGCAACCGCTGGATTTCCGCAACTGCCTCAAGTCCATCTTTGGCCTCGCCAATCACTTCCACGCGGTCCTCGTCCTTGAGGAGCCGACGCAGTCGCAGTCGAGCGTTGGGTTCGTCATCGATGACTAACGAACGCAATTTTTTCATGCCACCGCTGGGATCGGAATTAGGATTCGGGCACAAGAGCCGCCGGATGGCCGGCTTTCAAAGGACAAGCGAGCGCTGCCCTGGTAAACCGTTTGCAGCCGCTCCTCGACATTGCGCAACCCAAAGCCGGTCCAGTTGCGGGCTGAAAACTTTTTGGGCGCTTTCGCACCCACGCCGTTATCCTCTACCGTCAACTCAAGATAGTTCGTTTGCTTACAGGCACGTATGGTCAATTGGTTTACGCCAACCTTCGGTCCTAAGCCGTGTTTGATGGAGTTTTCCACTAGGGGCTGAAGAATCAACGTGGGCAACGCCAGCTGGGCGACCGACTCTTGCACATCAATGTTAACTTGCAAGCGCTCACCAAATCGGACCTTTTCGATCTCCAGATAGGTTTCTAGAAACGAGATCTCCTCTTTAACCGAGCTGAAAGGCCGGTCATGATAGGTCAGCACGTGCCGGAAGATCTTCGCCAGTCGGACAACCATTTGCTCGGCGGCTTGTGGTTCAGCCGGAATGAGGGCCGCGACACTATTCAATGAGTTAAACAGAAAATGTGGATTGATCTGAGCCCGGAGGGCGCGGAGTTCCGCCTCTACAAGTTGCTGCACAAGCTGCGCCTCTCGGCGAGCCCTTTCGATGTTCTCTTTTTCGCGGTCAATCGCCTCGAGACGGCGTCCGATGGCCAGACAGACCGCGCGCAGGAAATCGATCTCCGCATTGAAAAGAGTCAAGCGACCAGGACCCGGCGAGATCGCCAGGCAAACCGTCGCCGGCTCTTCGCTTTTCTGAATCGGGAAAGTGCATTCCCGACTGGATTCCGAGCGGACTATAGTCATGGGATCGATCTCAGGAGGATCGATTGGGCGAACCGTGGCATCCGCGATCCGCAAGGTACTTCTCACCAACGTTGTGCCCGTCTCGAAGATTGCTACCGGCTCGCATTGGCTCGCGATGGTCTCTCGGAACGTCTTGAGCGCGCGCTGGTAATCAGCTTGGCGAAAGATTTGTCGATCTACTAGCCAGTCGCTGAGCGTCGTAATCTTCGCGTAGCAAATGATGATTATCCAGATGAGCAGGGCGAATCCGAGCACGGCTAAGCCCCGTGCATGGTCGTTTTGATTTGCAAGTGATCCGAAGATTCCCCGGGCCAAGCATGCGCAGGCCAAAGCAAGCAAAGCCCCCAGCAGAATGCGCAGACCCTTCTGCGCAAAGATGTCACTAAAACGAAAGCGAGAAAGACCAAAAAGCCCACCGGAAACAATGAGCAGAAAGTCGAACGGTTTGGCGAAGATAACCAGTGGGTGCAACCAGGGCAGAAGATGCGGGAATTGTTCCTGCAAATCCTCGATCGTGGCCAAGCTGATACCAGCCAGGACGGCCACTACGGAAATCCAGGAGAATCGGCCTCGAAGCCGGCCGGGCAAGAATACCAAGGCCCCGAGCCAAAGAAAGAAGAGTGCGTTAAGTTCCAGCGTACCCGGCGGGTGCTCTCTGGCAGCGGAATAGATCCGCGCGTGAAGTAGCCCAGCCGCATGACTAAAACAAAGCAGAACGGCACTCAACCCAGCTGCTGCGAGAACCACTTGGCCCAGCCGGCGTCTCCAGGTAGCGGAAAAACTCCCCTGCGCCCAGAGCCCAAGAATTGTCGAGGGCCAAGCCGCCGCCGCGTAAAATGCGATATCACCCGACAAGACGACCACCGGTGAACTAACGGCTTGACCAAAGCTCAAGGCGATCATTCCGGCGCAGGAAAACAACGTAAAGGTCAGTCCGCAGGCCGCGAAGCCGAGACGAGCCATGCGATTGTCTCCGCTAGAACGCAGGGCAAGTATCAGGAGAAGCGCAGAGAGCGCCGCTCCGACACCAAAGTGGAAGCATCGTTCGATAATGCCCGCTTCGCTGCTCGATATATCAGCAAGCAATAACACCAGAGGAGGACAACAACTCACAAATTGGGTGCTTCTCTAAGGAACCTTTTCATCTTGGTTTGCCTGGCAAAACAATTAGGCAGAGCTGGCAACCTCGCTCAATCAATTATTTGTTGCCCCGCCAGGCCGGATGCGCCGGCGATATCCAGTGAAATACCCGCCGGCGCCGCGTACCGGACAAGAGGTAGCAATTACACTCAGGAGGTTCTTTCTTGGTTTTCATAACATGTTGCGAAACGGGCAACAATAGAACTGAGCCGTGGCGCATCAATCCCTTGCGAGCGAACGCGGAAGATCGGTCGTTCAACGCACCCAAACAGAGACCGA
>JAFAJU010000537.1 GCA_019236035.1 Verrucomicrobiota bacterium
CGCGGCTAAGGGCGTCGGCTTTCACCCAAGCGACCGTGCGTTATTTTGTCGGCGGCTGGTAGAGCGGCTCCCAAGAACCAGGAGGAACTCCGGGCGCTTTGCGTGGCTTTAATCGCATCCGAGCTAGGTCTATGAAAACTAAGCGGCGACGCACCTGCCCAAGCTGCGGCAATCATTTTTCTGGAGTGCTGGAATTCTGTCCGGTTTGCATGGTTCGCAAGGCGATCGATTTGGGGGCTGAATCGGGCAGGGCTTCGCCCGAGAAAACGGTCAAGCCAGTGCCAGAAGTTACCGTGCAGCGATTTGGACACTATGAACTGGTGAGGAGCAAAGAAGGGACACCGGTAGAGCTAGGCCGCGGTGGAATGGGGGTCACCTACAAGGCGTTCGACGCCGATCTGCGATATCCGGTGACGTTGAAGGTCATCAGCGAACGATTTCTCAGCGATGAATCGGTCCGCCTTCGTTTTTTGCGCGAAGCCCGCGCCGCGGCCAGTATCCGCCACCCGAATGTCGCGTCCGTTTTTCATCTAGGCAGGACCGGTGAGCACTATTTTTACGCGATGGAGTTTGTCGAGGGGGAAACTTTAGAGAGCCTCATCAAACGCTCCGGCCACCTTCAGTTCAAACCAGCTCTGGAGATTGCGACACAGGTCGCCGCCGGTTTGGCTGCGGTTCACAAGCAAAAGCTCGTTCACCGAGACATCAAACCGAGCAACATCATGGTGCGTTTTGAGGACGATGGCGCGGTGACCGCAAAAATCATCGACCTCGGGCTTGCCAAGTCGCTCACTGAATCAGGCTCTACAAGCGCGATTTCGATTTCCGGCGGGTTCGCCGGTACACCGGAGTTTGCCAGCCCCGAGCAGTTTGTTGGGGTCGGCGTGGATATCCGTTCTGATCTCTACTCGTTGGGTGCAATGCTCTGGAAGGCCGTCACAGGAGACGTGGTGTTCACGGGTTCGCCTTCTGAGCTGATGTATCAACATCAACACGCATCGTTACCGCTAAAAAAACTCGGAGAGGTCCCGCAACCGGTCGCCGTCCTGCTCGAGACACTTCTCGAAAAAGACCCGGCGCGCCGTTTTCAGAACCCGGTCGAGCTGCTGGATGCGATGTCAAAGATAACGGCTGCAATCGAGGCCGGGCGTACCATCACTCGCCAAAGCCTGCAAAAGACGCCCGCTCTGCAATCATCTGCGGTGACTCGTCGCCCGAAGGCAAGACTGGGACCGAAGAAAGTCTCACTAGCCAGATTGCCCATTACTGGCGGCGGCTTTTTTGGTCGCGAGGAGGATATTGCTTTCCTGGACGCTGCCTGGGCAAATGAGCGTGTAAATATCGTCACCATCGTTGCTTGGGCCGGCGTCGGGAAATCCACACTCCTCAACCATTGGCTCCACCGGATGGCGAGCGAACACTATCGGTCTGCGCAGTTGGTGTTCGGTTGGTCCTTCTACAGACAGGGCGCCAGCGGAGCCACCTCGTCTGCGGACGAATTCCTTGATGCGGCTTTAGCTTGGTTTGGCGATCCCGACCCACGGATCGGAACACCCTGGGAAAAGGGCGAAAGATTAGCGAAGCTTGTTGCCCGTCGGCGAACCCTATTGGTTTTGGACGGCCTGGAACCGCTGCAGAACCCGCCTGGACCGCAAGAAGGACGGTTACGGGAGCCCTCCCTGCAGGCGCTTCTGCGCGAGCTTGCTGCCTTCAATTCGGGGCTTTGCATAATTACCACTCGACAGCCGGTCGCTGATATCGCGGACCATGAGAATACTTCAGCTCCGCGTCGTGACCTGGAACAACTATCCAACGATGCCGGTGCGAAGCTACTGCGAGCGCTGGGCGTCACAGGGGATGAAGTGGAGCTGCGAAGTACCAGCGACGAGTTTAGCGGCCATTGTCTTGCTCTCACACTCCTGGGCAGCTATCTCACGGACGCTTTCAATGGAGACATTCGTTGCCGTAGCGAAGTGTCAGGACGTCTGGCAGATGACCTACGGCAGGGAGTCCATGCCCGAAAGGTCATGGACTCGTATCAGACCTGGCTTGGGGAGGGTCCTGAGCTGGCTGTTCTCCGTATGTTAGGGCTATTTGATCGCCCAGTTGACGAAAAGGCGCTTGCGAACCTCTTGAAATCACCGGCGATTCCTGGCCTTACAGAGCCATTAATAGATTTGAGCCCAACCGAGTGGCGCACGATACTTGGCAAATTAAGAAGAGCGAGACTACTCGCTGCCGAAGATCCGCATAATCCTGGGTGCATCGATGCTCACCCTCTCGTTCGCGAATACTTTGGCGGACAGCTGCGGAGCCAACGAACGGATGCGTGGAAGGAAAGTCACAGGCGGCTCTATAACTATTATCGAACGCTAGCCCCCAAGCTGCCAGGTAGCTTCAGGGAAATGGAGCCGCTCTTCTTGGCCGCAATCTGCGGCTGTAATGCTGGGCTGTTTAGAGATGTACTGCGCGAAGTTTATATTGCGCGGATTCAACGAGGAAATGCCTTCTTTGCCGCTAACGTTCTCGGAGCCAGGGGGGCATTACTGTCGGTATTGGTTCATTTCTTTGAGCATGGATGTTGGGGATCACCGGTTGAAACGGACGTCGAAAAACAGCGTCTTACAGCGGAAGATCAGCTCTTAGTCCTCATGCAGGCTGCGCTCTATCTATCGCTCAATCGCGGAATGCAAGCACCGGAAGTGCGAACTTGCTACGAACGCGCGGAGCCTTTGTGTCATTCGCTTAGACGTCCTCTGCTCCTCTATGTGGCATTGATAGGTCGGTGGCGCTACTCATTAGCCACTGACAAACTGCCGGTGACGCTGCGGATTGCTAAACGAGTATACTCTTTGGCGCGGGAGCAAAATGACTCTGCGCTACTAATAAAGGCCTACATGGCTTTGGCAGCCACGCTGTACTTCTCGGGCGATTTCCAGTCAGCGCGACAAAACGCGTTACAAGGTGTCCAGATGTGGTGCTCCGGGGGCGTACAATATTCGGTTGAAGAGGTCGATGCGCCGGCAATCGGTTGTCTGTGCACTAAGGCCCTAATCGAGTGGCTTTTCGATGAGATCCCTTTTTGCCAAACGACCATGGCGGAAGCGATTGCGCTGGCGAAGAAGCTGAATGATATGCACGGACTGGCCGTGGCCCTAAACTTTGCATCGATTCTCGGTTACCTGGGGCGGAATCCTACCGAAGTGGAATGCCTGGCAACGGATTTGATTGAACTATCGACGCGCCAGAATTTTGCTTTTTGGTTGGCCCAGGGAGCCGTTTACCGTGGTTGGGCACGCAGCGTCTCAGGTGAAATGAGTGAAGGCATCTCGTGGCTTCAGGACGGATTAGAGGACTATAGGGCGACTGGGGGGATGCTGGGCCTGCCGATCTTCCTGGCCTTAAAGTCGGAAGCCCTGTATCTGGCTGGTCGCACCGCCGAAGCGCTTGAGTCGATAACTGAGGCGGAGGGACTGGCCGAAAGAATTCAGTTGGGCTGGTGTAGCGCCGAACTGTACCGGCTCCGCGGCGTGTTTCTCGCGGCTCTTGGCGCAGCTGGGTCCCAGATTGAGACTGCGTTTCGCGAAGCCATCAGAATCGCAAGAAAGCAAAAGGCGATTTCGCTCAAGAAGCGCGCCGAAGCAACCTACGCGGAATACCGCAGTCAAACAGCGTCACGGATGCACGACTTAAGACTACCTTTGTAAGGAGACCTCATCCCTTCTTGTGCGTGGCTAGCCTGCATCGCTCACAAATCTTCAGAGATTTGTGAGCGATGCAGGCTTACAAACGACCTGCCATTCTTCGGCAATAACAATTGGCGGTCGATCTTACCGAGGGTGTTACGCGGAATTTTATCAACGATCTCCAGGGTCTCCGGAACTTTGTAGTCGGCAAGCCGCTCCCTGGCAAAGGCCAGAATCTCGGTGAGGTCTATGCTTTGCGC
>JAFAJU010000183.1 GCA_019236035.1 Verrucomicrobiota bacterium
CCCACTGACACTGACACTGGCACTGAGACTCCCTCATGCAGATTGGCGTTCCCAAAGAGATTAAAGAACAGGAGCATAGGGTCGCCGTTCTCCCGTCGGTTGTTTACCAACTCACTAAGCTGGGGCATCAGATCTACGTTGAACGAGACGCGGGTGCAGGTGCCGGATATCCTGACACGGAGTACGTGCGGGCGGGCGCGATCATGTTGGAGCGCCATGCGGACATCTTTCACGAAGGGGACCTGGTCGTGAAAGTGAAAGAGCCGCTCCCTCAAGAATATCCTCTTCTGCGGAAGGGGCAGATATTGTTTACCTATCTTCATCTCGCCGCCTCGAGGTCTTTAACCGAGGCATTGATAAAAACCGGGGTTACGGCGATCGCGTACGAGACGGTTGAAGTCAATCGCCGGCTGCCATTGTTGGAGCCGATGAGCGAGATTGCGGGGCGTATGTCGCTCATCGTTGGTGGCTATTTTTTGGCAAAACACAGCGGTGGGACCGGGGTACTCCTCGGTGGCGTACCGGGAGTTCTACCTGGCAACGTGGTGGTGATTGGCGGTGGAAACTCCGGAGTAAACGCGGCTCGCATGGCGACTGGATTAGGGGCTAACGTCACAATTCTGGAAGTGGACGTCGAGCGAATGAGATTCCTCGATATCACCATGCATACGGCGCATACGCTTTATTCGAATGAGGCCCATCTTCTGGAAATGCTGCCGAGAACTGATCTTTTGATTGGTGCCGTGCTGGTTCCCGGGGCGAGGGCACCCCGGCTGATAACCAGAACGATGTTAAGGCTCATGAGGCCGGGCAGCGTGCTCGTTGATATTGCGATTGATCAAGGAGGGTGTTGCGAGACCTCGCGTCCTACTACCCATCATGATCCAGTATTTGTAGAGGAAGGGATCACGCATTACTGCGTTGCTAATATGCCTGGGGCGTATGCCAGGACGGCGACCCAAGCGTTGACGAATGTCACCGCAAGGTTCGTTGAGTTTCTGGCAGAGGGCGGAATTGAAGGCGCCATCGAAAAGGAGCCCTCTCTGGCCAGTGGCATTAACATAATGGACGGGTCGATCCGCAATAAAGCCGTCGCCGAGGCGCACCAGATGCCGTATCTGCCGTTGTAGAATAGGCTTCCAGCCTGTCTTGAGGACCGCCGCAACGGACGACAGGCAGGATGCCTATGCTACTCTACAACCGCACAACCTTGGCGCTCCGGATATTCGGGTTGGTCAGGATGGAGTCGATGATGGATGCGTCGGGTACAGAGTCGAGGTTCAGGACGGTCATAACTTCGCCTCCACGGTGATCCCGGCTTAGAGACATGTTCGCGATATTCACCGCGTGCGCACCCAGAACTGTACCGATCTGTCCGACAATTCCCGGAACATCATGATTCTCCAATAGCAGCAGGACGCCAACCGACCGAGCTTCCACATGACGGCCGTTGATTCGGACAATTCTCGGCGAGGCACCGATAAAGGTTCCCGCGACCGAAACGGTTTCTCCTTGCCCGATGGCTTGAAGCTCCACCAGATCCGTGAATTCACCGGTAACACTATTTTTGGTCTCGACCGTTTTGAGTCCCAGGGTGCTGGCCAGAGACGTAGCGTTGACCGCGTTCACTTCTCCTCCTCCGGCTTCTTCCAAAAATCCCTTCAACACGTATCGAGAGATTGGACTTGTCTCGAACTCGTTGACCTTGCCGCTGTAATTGATCGAAAGCGCCTCACAGCGTTTCGGGGCGATTTGCCGCAAAAAGCGTCCGAGCTTTTCACCAAAAGCAAGGTAAGGCGCAATGACGCCAAGCGTCTTGGCATCGATATTCGGAACGTTGACGGCGTTTCTAATCACGCCCTCGAGCAGAACTGATCGGATTGCCTCGGCAATTTCTATGCCCACGCTCTCTTGCGCCTCCGCCGTTGATGCACCCAGGTGCGGCGTGAATACGATATTGGGGAGAGTTAGTAGTGGATACTCGGCCGGAGGAGGTTCGGTTTCGTAAACGTCCAGAGCGGCTGCGGCGATCTGGCCCGATTTAAGCCCTTCGAAGAGCGCCTGTTCATCGATTAGGCCGCCGCGGGCGCAATTTACGATCCTTGCGCCCCGCTTCATTTTGGCTATGCGCGCCGCATTGATTAAATGCTTGGTCTCCGCGGTTAATGGCATGTGCAACGTCACAAAATCCGCTTGGGCAAGCACCTGATCGAGATCTTCGAACAGTTCAACCTGAAGAGATCGTGCCCGGCTTGGAGATAAATAAGGATCATAGGCGAGCGGGCGCATGCCAAACGCGATCGCTCGTCGAGCGATTTCGGTGCCGATCCGGCCCATTCCAAAAATACCGATCGTCTTGCCGTGGAGTTCAACCCCCTCATAACGCTTTCGATCCCATTGGCCGGCTTTTACGCTCGCATGTGCCTGCGGAATATTCCGCGCAATCGCCGCCAGCAGAGAAAAAGCGTGCTCGGCTGCGGAGACTGTATTACCTCCCGGGGTGTTCATGACGATTATGCCGCGGCGCGTTGCGGCGTCTACATCCACGTTATCGACGCCGACACCGGCCCGTCCCACAGCCTTCAGCCGTTTTGCCGCTTCGATCACCTTTGCTGTGATCTTGGTTTGCGAACGCACCACAACCGCCGAGTATTCTCCGACAATAGCCAGGAGCTCACTCTCCTTCAGCCCGGTTTTAACCTCTACGAGCAGCTGGTCTCCACTCTCCAGCAATTCGACGCCCTTGGGCGAGATCGAGTCTGCCACCAAGACTTTCGGCTTCTGGATCATCTACTTCGTCAGAAAATCTTTCAACAACACGAACACAGGTAGAGAAGCGAAACCTGAAATCAAGGACGAAAATGCGGCTTCGGTGCTCGGTTCCAACTCCCGATTGTGGTCCACTTCGCTAAGTATTTCGGGAAGCAAGCCGGGTTCGGGCTGAGACGCTGGAACGCCGCTAGCATACCGCGCAAGCGCCATGAGCGGCCAATTGTTCCGGTACATGTCGTACTTGAGATAAAACACCCTTGGAAAACCCGTTCCCGTAATCAAGGTTTCGCTCCAGGAACCATCCGGATTTTGTGTCGAAACGAGGTATTCCACGCCCTTTTCGACGCTTTTGCGGTTCATCTCCGGGAAAGCGCATAAACCAAGTAGCGCCCAGGCGCTTTGGGACGGGGTGCTGGCACCTTGGCCACGCAAGCTCGGATCCTCATAAGAGGCCACCGTTTCTCCCCAACCGCCATCTTCATTCTGATGAGCTTCCAACCAGTCCCGACCCCGCCGGACCCATGGCTTGCTCATATCCACTCCGACCGCCCGGAGTCCGCGCAATACCTGAGAAGTTCCGTAAATGTAGTTCACGCCCCAGCGACCATACCAAGAGCCGTCGGATTCCTGTTTCTCCTTCAGGAACTTTGCAGCCCGGCGAATCGCCGGGTGGGCCGGACGAAATCCGAGGTCTCCGAGAATTTCGAGCACGCGAGCGGTTACATCGCAACAGCTCGGGTCGAGAATAGCGTTATGGTCCGCAAAGGGCACGTTCTCAAGCAGCGGATTCTGCACATCCTTGTCGAACGCGGCCCAGCCACCATCCCTGTTTTGAAAGCTCAAAAGCCAGCGAACCACCCGATCATAAAGGGGAGGATCATCTTGGTAGCCTGCTGTGTGAAGAGCCAATAACACCATGGCGGTGTCATCGACGTCCGGACAATAAGGGTTATTGAATTCGAAACACCATCCGCTCGGCTCGGGTTCCGGGTTGCTCACCGCCCAGTCACCGGCGATTCTCACTTCCTGTGCCAACAGCCAGCGGACAGCCTTACGGGAAGCAGGATGATACTGGCTGATGCCAGAGCGTGCGAGCGACACTAGAGTAATCGCGGTATCCCAGACCGGAGAAAAACAGGGTTGGATCCTGAATCCTTGTTCATCATCGACAAAGAGCTCGCGGAAATCAGCATTTGCCTTTCGATAGGTCGGGTGATCAGGCGAATAGCCGATGCAGCGCAACGCAATCATTGAGTTCAACATCGCCGGAAAAATCGCCGCTAACCCGCTGCATCCGTCCCCGATTCTTTCCAACATCCAACGCTCGGCCACACTCAGGGCGGCCTGGCGCAATGGCAGAAATCCATTTCGCTCGATGAATTTCAGGCAGCGGTCGATCAGAATGAAAAACTGTTTCAGACCGGACGTTTTATGGTGGGGTACGCTGGTCGGGTCGAGGTACAGTTCGCGGATCCCGCGCTCATCGGGCAGCGTACGCGTCGGCTTGTAGTGATTAATGATTGCCAGAGGCACAACCATGGCTCGCGTCCACGAGGAGACGGCATAGAGGTTTACCGGCAGCCACCTGGGCAATAGGAGAAATTCCACCGGGATAGTCGGCACAGCGTCCCATGGGATTTGGTCGAGTAACGCCAGATAGAGCCTGGCGTACGTATTTGTTTTCTCGATACCTCCGAGCTCATGGATCTTGGCCCGCGCCAGGGTCAAAATCCGGTCCTGCCCCGAGAAACCGGCCAGCTTCAGCGCCAGATACGCTTTGACCGACGCGTTGACCTCGGCAGGACCCTCAGGATAGATGTTCCACCCGCCGTCCGGCAGTTGTCGGGCCAATATATGATCTATGCATTTTTGCTGGAGGGCTGGATCGATGTCCCCCGACCAGTGCATAAAGGTGACGTAGTCGGAGCAGAGTGTTGAATCCACGATCAACTCGCCGATCCAATAACCCTCTGGATGTTGAAGACTGATTAATTGCTCTTGCGCCCTGGAAATTGCTTCTTTTAGAAGCGCGTGCGCTCCGGCTTTGTGATTCACCATGTTCTTCCGTTGATCAATTCGTGTTAGCCGCGCACAACGGTTGCTTCCTGCTTCGGCTTGGTCGCGGCAGCCGAGACCCCATTGAAGACGACCTTGGGGTCTGGATGATTCTTCGGCCTCGGGCGCGGGCCGAAGTTAAACCAAATGTTCTTCCAGGTATCACCGGGTCTTCCATGCAGGCCTAGCGTCGCAGAGGGTTCGTAGCCACACTGGACCATGCAGTTTTCACATCGAGGATCTCTGGCGACGCCGTCGACCACTCCGTATTTATTCCAATCTACTTTTGTCTGCAGCTCTTTGTAAGTTGCAAAGTGACCATCGGTCATGAAATAGCAGGGAGCTTTCCAGCCCATCATGTTCCGGGTCGGAATCGCCCATGCCGAGCAAGTCAGATCTCTGAGTCCGGCTACGAACTCCAGATAAATGGGTGTTCCAAAAAGTGGATACTTTTTTCCCCAGGTGGTCGCTTTCGAAAATTTCTCGATCGTGGCGCGGCGAGTCAGGAAGAAATTTGCCGGATCCAACCCCAGGCGTTTAGCCATATCTTTCTTGGCCGCATCGTAATCGTAGCCAGGCGAAAGGGTATGGCCATCAACCCCCAGAGTCGCCAGGAAATCGAGCAAATGCTCGATTTCCGCTACATCGGTTTCACGATAAACTGTAGTATTAGTCGCAACTTGGTAACCGAGAATTTTAGCCATGCGCATGGCCAGGATGCACTCTTGGAAGACTCCCTCCCGTTCTACGATGATGTCGTGGGTTTTCTCCAATCCATCCAGATGTACGTTCCAGTACATCCATCTGTTTGGGGCAATGACCGGCTTGGTCGAATCTTTCGGACCTTTTTTGATCTGCTCAATCTCGCTTGGCGTGACCAACTTTTCGTCGGCGAGACGGTTTAACTGAGGCAAAACCGCATCCGGTTGTTTGGCATAGGAAACCGCGAGGTAATCGCGCATCTTCCTGCGCATCCACAGACCGTTCGTGCAAAGGTAGACAATCCGGCGCTGTTCCAGCAAACCTCTGGTCAACGCCTCGATGTGGGGATAAATGAGCGGCTCCCCGCCGCAAATCGAAACCATCGGTGCATTGCATTCGATTGCCGACTCCAGGCAATCCTCCAACGACATGACGTCTTTCAGCGACGTCGAATATTCCCGAATTCTCCCGCAACCGGTGCACGTCAAGTTACAAGTATGCAACGGTTCCAGCTGGAGAACAGTCGCGAATCTCTTGGTTCCCTGCAGCTTGTGCTGCAAGATGTGACCGGCAATTTTCAAAGTAAGCGCCAAAGGAAAACGCATATCTAAATCACAATAAGCGACCCAAGCTATCTGCCGAGCGGTCAGATTCAAGAACTAGGTTAAAGGTAAACGGCATTAGACACGCCCGTTGGGCGCTGCTGTACTCCCTGGACATAATTTATTGGTTAAGTGGCTACTGTGGGCGAGCAGCAACCTGGTTAAGGCTATAATTCATCAAACAACTGTACGCGTTGCAAGTTTCGTAACGATTTTCTCGGTTAATCCGTCTTTTCAGTTTTCGCAAGGATCGAAACGCATTTTTTCGTCCAGCGTGGGCGCGTTCGGGGCAAAATGGGGCTTGGATTTGAATCCCTATTATTTCAGTAGACATTTTGCCGTTCTCTGCTAACCTCTGTTGTTGCTCCGGTCGACAACCCAAAAAAAGTCATTGCTTATGAATACAGCGTTGCGCGTCTCAGATACCAAAGAATCCCTATTCGACTTGGCTGATGCTGATCCTTCACAACAAATCTGGCATTCGCTCGACATGCTCGCAGCGCAATCGCCCAGTCTGGCGAAATGGCGCAGCATCGCTGTAGAGGGACGCGTCATCCCAAATTACGTGTTCATTGGGCCCCGCGGCGGAAGTACTCCGCTCCGCCTCGCATTACTCGGCGGTATCCATCCGGAAGATCTGCTCAGCACCAGTTGCATTCTTAAACTATTAGTGGAGTTGGACTTAGCTCCGCTCTTGGCGCAGGACTTCGCCCTCTTCGGTTACCCCGTAGCCAATCCTCCTCGGGCTTCTCAGCGCTCTCCCGATTTTACATCAGATTTTTGGACGGGTGCGTCCGATCCGGTTATTCGATTTTTTGAGCAGGAGCTCACTGAGAACGAATTGGACGGGGTAATCGCTGTCAGGGGTGATGAGCCGATATCCGGGTTTCAGATTCAGGTTTCGAGCCGGGTGATCGCGACTGAAGTCCTTTGGTCCGCAGTCGAGCTCGCGCAAAAACTCGTGCCGCTGGCGAGCGAGCCGATTCAGATTTTCCCCAGGCTGCAAAGTAATCGGTGTTCTTTATTCAGCCTCGGTCACTCCCGGCCCGGCCCCTTCAGCATGATCATTCGCACTCCTCGACACATGCCGTTCGAGAATCAGATCTCGGCAATCGTCTTCAGCGTCAAACAGATCCTGTACCATTACCGAGCCTTGGTCAGCCACGCGGACAGTCTTTAACGCATACCCCGAATTAGAAACCACAGATTTCACCGATTACACAGATTTGAAATGCCCTGAAGCATCGAACGCATTGCAAACATTGATGCTTCTTACCTGCATCTAACTGATTGAATCTGCGGAATCTGTGAGATCTGCGGTTTATTGCGGTTCCGGAGCTCAGGTTTAAGCGAACGTCAGCGCCGCGGCCTCGGCTGTTGTTCCTTACTGTTCTTCGACGTTCGTTGCCTTTGGCGGGTCCTATCCTGTGTCGGAATGGCGCACACGGCTTCTTTCCGCTTCAAAGAGCTGCCCAGGGTCTCTCTGAAGATATCGTTTACTCCGTGACCCAGGAGGCGGTAGGCGTGGTCGCGCCCCATGGCTGAACGAAGCGATCGTTTATTGTAAAGAGGAAGGGCGCTGCCACCATCGA
>JAFAJU010000195.1 GCA_019236035.1 Verrucomicrobiota bacterium
CGAGCTCCTTGGAAGAAAGAAGTCTGAATGCGAATCTCCCATCGTCATTCGGAAAGAGGCCTCCGAACTGATGCATAAGCACCTGATCGAGAGGCACAATCAGCGTAACATGCGAATTTGGCACGGAATCTGTTCAGGTCGACTGCGGCCCGCGCATTCGCCAAGGCAAAGAGATCTTGGTATTGTGACTACCGAATCACTGCAGTTCCGCCCCTGCATCTTTGCCACGCGTCGTAAACAGAAAGAAACGCATAATGAAATACTCCGTAAAAATTAACATCCCCGCCGGACTCCGCGGCATGGATCTGCTCGATACGCCAATCTGGAATAAGGGCACAGCCTTTGACGACCGTGAGCGAGTCGCGCTAGGCTTGCAAGGACTCCTGCCGCCAGAAGTCGAGTCGCTTCAGGAACAGTCCAAACGTGCTTATGAAGCGTTCCAGACAAAGAACACCGATCTAGGGCGCCACATCTATTTGCGCCAGGTACAGGATACAAATGAGACCCTCTTTTATCGCTTGTTGCTTGATCATGTTGAGGAAATGATGCCTATCGTCTACACGCCAACGGTCGGCCTCGCGTGTCAGCAATTTAGCCATATTTACCGCCGCCCCCGTGGCCTGATTGTTTCTTATCCTTTGCGCGATTCGATCGCCGAAGTCTTGCGCAATCGGCCCAACCGAGAGGTGGATGTTATCGTGGTTACTGATGGAGAACGCATCCTGGGACTTGGTGATCAAGGCGTCGGGGGTCTAGGTATTCCCATCGGTAAGCTATCACTTTACTCGTTGATTGGTGGAATTCATCCTTCGAGAACCCTGCCCATCGTTCTGGATGTTGGCACGAACAATCAGGAACGGTTGCGGGATCCGGAATACCTAGGTTGGCGTCACGAGAGAGTCAGAGGGCAGGAATATCTCGATTTCGTGGACCACTTTGTGCAGGCCGTCAAACAGGAGTTACCCGAAACCTGTCTGCAGTGGGAAGATTTTGCGACTCCAAATGCCCGTCCATTGTTGGAGCGTTATCAGGATCAGCTTTTAACCTTCAATGATGATGTCCAAGGAACTGCCGCGGTGGTTCTGGGAGCGGCCATTGGCGCGTCCAAAGTCGCGCGCAAAAATCTGCGGGAACATAACATAGTTTTCGTCGGAGCTGGTTCGGCCGCGATCGGCGTTGCCGACTATCTTCGCTTCGCCATGGTCGAAGAAGGTCTCTCCGACAAGGAAGCACGCGCCCGCTTTTGGATCGTCGATAAAGATGGCCTGTTAGACACTGATCGGCGAGACCTTTCCGCTGAGCAAAAAACTTACACGAGAGATCGCAATGAAATTGTCGATTGGCCCCGCAACCCGCATGGACAGATCGGCCTGGCAGAGGTTATCGCCAAGGTCGACGCCACCGTGTTGATCGGCCTATCCACCGTTAAAGGTATTTTCGCCGAATCGATCGTTCGCGAAATGGCAAGAAAGACCGAGCGACCAATTATCTTTCCTTTATCGAACCCCACGAGCCGTTCAGAGGCCGAACCTTCGGACCTCATGGCATGGACTGACGGTCGAGCACTGGTCGCCACAGGATCACCGTTCGCGCCAGTGAAATACGGCGCAAAGAGTATCGAGATCGCCCAATGCAACAATGTCTTTATCTTTCCCGCCGTCGGTCTTGGATTGCTTGCGTCAAAGGCCCGCAGAGTCACCGATAAAATGATGCTCGCTGGGGCAAAAGCTCTTGGTGAACAATCTCCAGCTCTACGGGATCCGGCTGCTTCCCTCCTACCCAGTGTTGGAACTATCCGGGATGTCGCGCTTAAGATCGCTTACGGAGTCGCACTAAAAGCGCAGGAAGAAGGACTGGCTCCTGCGCTTGCACCTGAAGCCCTCCAGGAAGCGCTCGTCGAAAATCGATGGAACCCGGAATACCTGCCGGCCTAGCCCGCAAAAACCACGCAAAAGCAAACAAGACGGAGGAAGAAACAAAATATGGTGCAAAAAACAGTAGCGGAAATCCTGGTCGAAACTCTGATCGCGGCAGGTGTCACGCGAATTTATGGTGTTGTCGGCGACTCGCTCAACGGCGTTCTGGAGGAGATTCGCCGGAGCAAGAAAATCGAATGGATCGGCGTACGTCACGAAGAGACCGCGGCATTTGCCGCGGGTGCTCAAGCCCACCTGACAGGCGAACTGGCGGTTTGCGCCGGAAGTTGCGGGCCAGGCAATATGCACTTGATCAACGGGCTCTACGATTGCCACCGGAGCCGCGTGCCGGTGCTGGCCATCGCGGCGCACATTCCGAGCAACGAAATCGGCAG
>JAFAJU010000223.1 GCA_019236035.1 Verrucomicrobiota bacterium
GGTATGCCTCCTACTTATGACTCGATGCACTAGTTGAAAAACCCAAACTATAACTCTTCCGGTCTTGCCAGAAGGGCCAAGATCCGGCTCACGAGCCGGCCTGATTGGCCGCCATCGATTACGCGATGGTCAAAGCTCACTGTCAACTCGGCTTCGAGGCGCGGAACAAAGGCTGAGGATTTCTCATCCCAGAACGGTCGCATTTCGCCGTATCCGAGACCGACAATCAGTGTCTCGTTAGGAAGTGGTATCGGGGTTGCCCAGCGGATTCCGAGCGTTCCGAAATTTGTCACCGAAGCGATCGCCGGCTTCTTAGCCTCTTCCGGTAAGCGCTTTTCTCTAGCAGCCTGAAGAAATTTTTTGTACTGAGCCGGAAGCTCAGCCAGCGGTTGTTTGTCAAGGTTGGCGAAGACCGGCACGATGACGCCATCCTCCACTTCTACAGCCACACCGATATCGATTGACGAAGGAAGAACGATTCGGTCTCCGACCAAACGCCCAGCGGATTGCGGGGACTCAGACAAAGCGATAGCCACCGCTTTGGCCAGATAAAGAGCAGGGCCGGGAGATGGGGACAGGGTTTTCCGATGGGCCAGGATCGGTTCGAGCGAGACTGCGACTCCAAGGGTCGCAAGTGGGCGTGTCCAGCTCCGGCGCATCGAATCGGCAACCGCCAGTCTCATCGGAGACGCTTTTTTCGACGGAAATCGGTTCAGCTGTTGGAGATAGGTTTCGAAATCCTCAATCGTTACCCGACCCCCAATTCCACTACCTTGAATGACGCCCGTGTCCGCCGCGTTAATTCCGAGCTCTTGCAGTCGCGCCTTCAGCCGCGGCGACAGGAAGGCGGACCCCTTTTGGTCGAGGGGTATCTCCAACCCGCGAGACGGATGCAGGTGAGCATCGGCTTCATCGAGTGATTGAGGGGTCCGCTGGAGTTCTTTGAACGCGTCGGCATCGCTCACCGGCGCTCGTGCAGCACTCAATCTTTCTGCATCTTCGACCGACGCTTCGATATAGCCGAGTACGCCTCCCACCGGATAAGTTTCGTTGACTTCGGCCATAAAGGTTTCGATTACACCTTTGCAGGGCGTCGTTACACTCATGACGGCCTTGTTGGTTTCTACCTCGATGACCTCCTGATCGGAATCCACTTGCTCTCCAACTTTCACAGTGAGCCGGACAACGGTGGCCTCGGCGATCGATTCACCAAGCTGCGGCATAATGATCGGGACTTTCGGCATAAAAACGGAAGATTCGAATTTATCGGACGATCACCATTCAAAGAGTCGGCGCGCGGCGGCGACGATCCCCTGAGTTGATGGTTTGTGGGCGCCCCAGAGTCCGACATGAAACGGAACCGGCGTGTCCTTACTGTTGATCCGCTGAGGTGGTGCGTCGAGCAGGTGAAATCCGTGCGTTACGACGCTGGCGATCACTTCTGAGTTGACGCCACCCCAAGGCCAGGATTCGCCCACACAAAGTAGCCTCGCGGTTCTGGCCACTGAGGCTAACACGGTGTCGACATCGAGTGGCTTGACGGATCTAAGGTCGACAATTTCCGCCTGGATGTCTTCCTTGCGCAATTGTTCCGCTGCTGCGAGGGCTTCATGAACCATTGCACTATAGGCCACAATGGTGAGGTCCCGGCCCAAACGGGCTACTCTGGCCTGGTCACAAGGTAACCCGCTCTCAGGGAGAGTATCGGCTTTCAGCCGGTTGTAGAGATACTTGTGCTCGCAGAAAATGACTGGGTCATCGATCTCGACAGCCTCCAGAAGCATTGTGTAGGCGTCTTCGACCGTTGCCGGGGTCATAACAACCAGTCCCGGAAAATGGGCGTAGAGTGACTCGAGGCTTTGGCTATGAAACGGACCGCTGCCCGGGTTCCCGCCTGAGGGTAATCGAATCGTGATTGGGCAGGCCACCTGCGTTCGCCAATAAAGCGTTGCTGCCTGGTTTACAATCTGGTTGACGGCCACAGTCGAAAAATCTGCGAACTGCATCTCGACGATCGGACGCATACCCTCAATGGCAGCTCCAATGGCGCTTCCGATCATAGCGTCTTCACTGATGGGAGCGTCGAGGACCCGGCCAGGAAATTCCTTTGCAAGGTTTTTGGTCGCCTTAAACGCACCACCGAAAGTGGCGACATCCTGGCCGTATATGTACACGCGCGGATCGTCCCTGAGAGCCTTTTCCTGAGCTTCCCGAATTGCTTCGAGATAGGTTATACTCATCGAACTAGCAGTGCTTGAGCGAGCCTTTCAGTCGCGTACGGGCACCAAGTTTCGTCACTCGGGTCCGCGAGAGGTTCGCGTTGGGCTTTAGCCACAGCTTCCTCTACCTGCTGTTTTGCGTTTCTCCTCCAGGTCTCGACCAGGGCCTCATCGGCCCATTCTTGTTCATGCAGAAAATTCTCAGCTACCTTCAGGCAATCGCGGCCGAGTGGGCTGTGGAACAAATTCTTATCCATGTAAAAACCGTCATCATGTTCTGCGTGCCCGAGTAGCCGCAAGCAACTTCCCACGACCATTTGCGGGCCATGCCCGGCCCGGGCGCGCTCGGTCGCATGGGCGACCACTTCGAGGCAACTGCAGAGATCGGTTCCGTCCATGGTGTAACCTTCGACCCCGTAACCGATGGCCCTGTCCACCAAATGATTGCAGGCGAACTGGCGGCTGTTTGGCGTTGAGTAGGCGTACTGATTGTTCACGACGACAATGACCAGGGGTAATTTTTCGACTGCGGCCATGTTGATCGCTTCATGGAAAGAACCGGTGGACGTCCCGCCGTCGCCTATTGTGGTTGCGCCGATTGCCGACGTATCTCCTTTAAAGCGCCTCGCGACCAGCGCACCCGCTACGACAGAGACGAGCGACCCGAGGTGGCTGATCATGGCGTGATATCCTTCGCGCGGTTTACCTCGATGCACGTTGCCATCACGTCCACGGGTTGGGCCGGTCCGGGATCCGAAGTGAATCCTGAAGATGTCAATCAGAGATTCGCCAAACGCCAGGCGCCCCGCCTGATCACGAATCAGCGGTCCAAAAATATCCCCCGATTTCAGCAAAATGCCGATCGCCGCGCTGACGGCTTCCTGTCCTTTGCCGAGGTAAACGCCGCCGGCTATTTTACCCGCGCGCCATAGACTCGCCAATTTTTCTTCCACGGTCCGCGCGAGCAACATCCAGCTAAAGGCTCTTATGTACTGTTCCTGGGAAACCGGAGGAACGACATTTGTCTTTGGCTGGCTCAGGGTATCTAACATAAACGATCAGTATCAGCTTTATTGAAAGTCATGCAATGCTTTCTTAATCGAGGCAATGGCACGGGTGTCTTGCCCGTAATTTTCGTTCCAAAGCCGGGGGGCTCACTCGCGGCCGCAACAAGAAACACGGGCGAGACGCCCGTGGTCAGAATAAGATCACAGGCGAGACGCCCGTGTTACTCTGGGAGTATGTCATAACACGCTTTCCCTCCGTTGGAGCGCGCGCATCGAAGATCCCAGGGTAGGATCCTATTTTCTCGTTTAACCGCTGTTCGACGCGGCGGAGAAGGCATGACAGGAACAATTGGACACTTCTTTTCTAAAGTTTTCTAAATCGTGTCGATCGAGTGAAATTCAGTGGCACACGTAAGTCCAGGTTTGCTAGGAATTCGGAATCCGTCTATAGTCGTGACGCGGAGTGATTAAGAAGTACAGATGAACGAAGAGAGAGCGCC
>JAFAJU010000243.1 GCA_019236035.1 Verrucomicrobiota bacterium
GAGCCGGTCCCGAGGGCGGAACTGGTTGTTAATACCGGAATCGTCAAGCGCGCCGAACTGGTCGTGCGGGGCGGGAAAGTCAAACGCGCTGAACTGCTGGTTTATCGGGTGCTGCGGCAAAGCTCGGCATTCCGCTAAATCATAATCTCGACGCATCATTTCAACTGGTTGACCCGGCTAGCCTGTGGTTCTGACGCGGAACATATCTTTCGCAATATGCCGTCTCGTGACGATTCTTTAGGAAAAACATTGCATAATGCAGTCCCAGTTGCGATGATTTGCCAAGTTTAGGAAGGGTTACTCGCCTGCTCTCCTTTGCCATAAGAAGAGGCCTCCACTTCCTCAGCGAAGAGTCTGCCCGAATTGCAATTCCAATACATCAGTCGCTTCCAAAAACAACCTGACGCCGCCTCGAGGCGGGATAGTTTATAAAAGGAGAATCGCTATGATGTGGATGGTAAAGATCGCTCTTAGAGCGCCCTACACGTTCACCGTTCTGGCAGTCTTATTGCTCATTGGAGGGGCACTCAGCACGCAACAGATGGCAAAGGACATCTTTCCGGCGATCAACATCCCGGTCGTGGGGATCATTTGGACGTATAATGGACTGCCCGCCCAGGAAATGGCAGAGCGCATTACGACCGTATCAGAGCGAGCCTCAACCACTACCGTCAATAACATTGAACATATCGAATCCAATTCCTTCAATGGGATAGCTGTAGTCAAGATTTACCTGCAGCAGGGCGCTAGTATTGATGCTGCCATCGCCGAGGTAACAGCCGAATGTCAGACGATTCTCAAGTCGATGCCGCCGGGGATTACGCCACCCAACATTCTTAGCTACAATGCCGCGAATGTCCCGGTTCTGCAGTTGAGTGTCGGCGGGGCGAAATTCTCCGAGCAGGAACTCTACGACTATGCGACTAACTTTATTCGTACGCAGCTGGCAACTGTGCAAGGCGCTTCCATTCCATTGCCTTATGGCGGAAAGACCCGGGCCGTATCGGTGGATCTCGAGCCGGACAAGTTGGAAGCTTACAACATCGCGCCCCAGGAAGTAGCCAACGCGATCAACCAACAGAGCGTCGTGTTGCCTTCGGGCACAGCAAAGATCGGCAAGCGCGAGTATGACGTTTTGATCAATGGGAGCACCGACACCATTCAGGCGCTGAATAATCTGCCGGTTAAGCAGGTGAACGGTGCGACGATCTATATCCGGGACGTCGCTAATGTGCGCGATGGTTATACGCCACAAGTGAACATGGTCGTCTCCAATGGGATCAAAGCCGCGCTCCTACCCGTTCTCAAAAACGGCAACGCTTCGACCTTAGACGTCGTTTCGGGGGTGCGAAAAGCGCTACCTCAGATAGCCGCGACGTTACCGCAGGAGTTGCAGATTAAACCGCTCTTCGATCAGTCGGTCTTCGTAAGTTCGGCGCTGGACGGCGTTTTGCGTGAGGGGACCATCGCGGCATCATTGACTGCCGTGATGATCTTGCTCTTTCTCGGGTCATGGCGCAGCACGCTAGTGGTCGCCACATCAATCCCGCTTGCCATCTGTTTTTCCGTGCTGGCTTTGCACGTGATCGGTCAGAGCATCAACATTATGACTCTGGGTGGCCTGGCATTGGCCGTCGGCATCCTGGTGGATGACGCGACGGTGGAAATTGAGAACATCCATCGGAACCTGGCCATGGGAAAGTCGATGATCGATGCGATTCTCGATGGCGCACAAGAGATAGCGACTCCGGCCTTGGTTGCGACCCTCTCCATTTGTATCGTGTTCGTACCGATCTTCTTGTTAGGCGGTGTCGCTTACTACCTGTTCGCGCCGCTGGCGATGGCCGTCGTCTTTGCGATGCTCGCTTCCTACTTTTTGTCCCGAACGGTCGTTCCTACCATGGTGAATTTCCTGCTCAAGAATGAGCATCCCCAGGAGGATTCGAATGAGTTGAAGGCTCCGCACCGAAGGTGGTTTCTGCGTATCCACGAAGGCTTTAACCGTGGGTTCGAGAAGCTGCGGAACTTTTACGCCGCGCGTTTGGAGTGGGCGCTTAACCACGGACGTCTGGTGATTGGGGCGATGGTGACGGTCGTGGTGCTCTCGCTCGTTCTGGTGACGCCATTTCTTGGCGAAGATTTTTTTCCAAAGGTAGACGCCGGCCAATTCCGCCTGCACGTTAGTGCCCCTGCGGGCACGCGCATCGAGGAAACGCAGCAGGTCTTCTATCAGGTTGAAAATGTAATCCAAAGCGTGATTCCTCAGAACCAGATTGACTTGATCATTGAGAACATTGGATTGCCGATGAATCTCAACCTGGCTTTGAGCGACACGGCGACGATCAGTACCGCAGACGGTGAAATCGACGTTTCGCTGAACCAGGCGAAGCATGGCCCTACCTTTGATTACTTGAAGAAGATCCGCGAAGAGCTGATAACCAAGTACCCCAATTACACCTATTTCAGCATGCCGGCTGACATCGTCAGCCAAATTCTTAATGCGGGTCTGCCCGCGCCGATTGACGTGCAGGTGGTGGGCCATGACTCAAAGAATTTTCAGATCGCTGAAGAGCTCCGTCAGAGAATGGCGCAGGTGCCGGGAGCGGTGGACGTAAACGTTCATCAGGTCGTCGATAATCCGTCTTTGCTAGTGAACATTGACCGGACTCGCGCCGATCAGCTCGGTCTGACCGAGAAACAAATCGCCGATGATCTTCTCATCTCGTTGGCAGGCAGCGGGCAGACAGCTCCTAACTTCTGGCTGAACCCGCAGAACGGGGTCAGTTACCCCATCGTGATCCAAACCCCCCAACACCTGATCAGCTCGACTTCGGACATCAATCTGACACCGATCACGGGTGCTGGCAGTCCTCCGCCCGTGCCGAGTAATATGGGGTATGAAACGCCAATCACGGGACTCACGGGCGGGAGCGGTTCTCTGCCCCAGCTTCTCAGTAATCTGGCGTCGATCCAGCACATCTCGACTCCGGTCGTCGTCAGCCATTACAACGTCCAGCCTGTGTTTGACATTTATGCCAATACCCAGGACAGCGATCTGGGATCTGTTGCTCAACAGGTTCAGAAAATCGTTGGCGATGTGCAGCAACATCTCCCGCGCGGCACCACGGTGGTGATCCGGGGCCAGGTTCAGAGTATGAATAGCTCCTACGTCGGACTCGGTATCGGCATCGCTTTTGCCATTCTGTTGGTTTACTTTCTGCTGGCAGTTAATTTTCAAAGCTGGCTGGATCCGTTTATCATCATCATGGCGCTTCCCGGCGCCCTGACCGGAATTGTCTGGATGCTTTTTGTGACTCGCACACCGATCAGTGTACCGGGATTGATGGGCGCAATTATGTGCATCGGAGTCGCGACATCGAACAGCATTCTGATGGTGACGTTTGCTAATGAGCAGCTTCGCTATGAGCGAAAAGATCCGCGCGGAGCAGCACTGGCAGCGGGCTTTACGCGGCTGCGGCCCGTGCTGATGACCGCACTTGCCATGATTCTCGGCATGCTGCCGATGTCTCTGGGGTTGGGTGACGGTGGAGAGCAAAACGCGCCTCTTGGGCGCGCGGTGATCGGCGGCTTGCTGGTAGCGACTTTCTTTACCTTGTTCTTCGTTCCCGTTGTCTACAGGCTGCTCAAGCAGAATTTCAAACCGCGAGAATTACATCCGCGTCTGCGCTGGCTCTCAGACCAGAATCAGGCGGCGGCGTTGCCGCAACCGGGCGGTTAACTTCAACAGTCTCAACCTCGAACCTACAGTTCACTATGAATACCCCTCCGCCACGAGCCGAGAATCCCGAAGCCGGTTCAACAGGGACTAAACCGAGGACCGGAGGATCAGGTAAGCAAGACTCCGTCGGTGCGAAGCCTCCTAACACCATCGTGTTGGTAGCGGTAGTTGTTATCATTGCAGTCGGTGTTGCCATCTATTTTCTGGCGATCTATCCAAGAATCCAGAATAGCAAAAAGCTTGTTGCGGCGGCTGCGGTGGCGGGAAAGACGACGGTCATCGTGGTCGAGCCCACGCAAACCTCAAGTGCACCCGAACTAGTTCTTCCAGGTAACGTCGAACCTAACCAAATGACATCGATCTACTCCCGAGTCGATGGTTACCTCAAGAAGTGGTACGTGGATATCGGCGACCATGTGCAGCAGGGGCAAGTCCTGGCAGATATCGAAGCCCCACAGATCGATGCAGATCTGCGCATGGCCCAGGCTCAGTTGGAACTGGCCCAGGCCAATCTAACGTTGGCCAAAACCAATTCGGCACGCTCACAACAGCTGTTCCAAAATCATGTCAACTCACAGCAGGAACTCGATACGGTACTGGCGACCGAACAGGTCCAGCAGGCGACCCGAGACAACGCAGCGGCAGCGCTGACGAGCGCGCAGGACATGAAAGCTTTTGAGCAGATTCGAGCCCCGTTCCCCGGCACGATCACCGCGCGATATATCGATGTGGGCTCTTTGGTCGCCTCCGGTAGTGCCCGGACCGTTCAGAAGCTTTTTGACCTGGCTCAGTCCAATCCGGTGCGTGTGTTTGTGAATGTTCCTCAGGCTGACGTCAGTAGTGTGCAACCAGGAACACCTGCCGCCATCACGGTGGATGAATTTCCAGGTCAGACCTTTGGAGGTAAGGTGGCTCGAGACGCGGGAGCATTCGATCGGTCGTCGCGAACATTGCTGCTCGAGATCGACGTTCCCAATCCGGACGGTCGCCTGTATGCCGGCATGTACGCTCACGCCAAGTTAGCGCTAAAGAATCCGGCCTTGGCACTCTTGGTGCCGGACAATTCGATCCTGATTGATTCGAAGGGTGCTCGAGTCTTGGTGGTCGATTCACCCAATAAGATTCGGATTAAGCCCGTCACTCTGGGGCGCGACTTCGGCACAAAATCAGAAATTCTCGGCGGCCTGGACGCTACTGATCGCGTGGTGCAGAATCCGACTAAGGCTCTCCAGGAAGGTATGTCCGTATCGGTCGAGAGTGTGATGCCCGGCATCAGCAAATAACTTTGTAAGCGAAGGCTCCAGCCTTAACATCCGTGGGGCGCTAAGTTACCATGAACATCAAAATTATTGAACCCATCGGCCAATCTGAAGAAGCGATTCGATCTCGGCTCGCTGATCTCCTGGAAGAGGGCGGTCATCGCCTTTTCATCTGCGATACACGTGGAATGACTGATACCGAGTTGATCAAAAATGTTAGTGACGCTGACATCCTCCTGCTGAGCAACCGGCCGCTTTCAAGAGTAGTGATCGAAGCCTGCCCCAAGCTCAAGCTGATCTGCGTGGCGTTTACCGGCATCGATCACGTCGATCAAGGCGCCTGCAAGGCTCGCGGTATCATTCTTCATAACGCGGCAGGTTACGCAGTTCATGCCGTAAGCGAGTTGGCCATTGGTCTGATGATCGTGCTGTTGCGGAGGATCATCTCTGCGGACGCGACTGTCCGCGCTAGTGGCGACAACCGTGAACTGGCCGGCCACGAACTCTTCGGCAAGACTCTAGGGGTTGTTGGCTGTGGTGCCATTGGGCTGCAGGTTGCGCGCCTGGGCAACGCCTTCGGCTGCCGCGTGCTCGGTTTCGAACGCCACATTCTCCAGGTCGACAAGGTGACCATCGAGCAGGTCGAGCTCGATGAGCTTTTGAGCCGAAGCGACATCATCAGCCTGCATCTGCCTTTAACTGCCGATACGCGGGGCTTTATTGGCCGCAAACAGTTAACCCGACTAAAACCTTCGGCCATCCTGATAAATACGGCCCGCGGGCCGGTCGTGGACCAGCCGGCCTTGATAGAAGCATTGGTTCAGAATCGCCTCGCTGGCGCGGGCCTCGATGTGTTTGACATGGAGCCTCCGCTGCCGCCGACACATCCGGTTTTCAAGGCGCCGAATACGGTACTTCTACCCCATGTTGGTTTTGAGACGGCCGAAGCCATGTCAGCCAAGGCGGATATCGCACTGCGGCAACTGGAGAATTTCCTGAGCAGCGAGGAAAGTAGCTAAGTACACACGTTCGAATTACGGTGACGTATTTCGTTAGGCTGCGAGAGCCAGCCGTTTGACGGCGATCTTGGCAAGTAGAGCATTGAGATCGCGGCGGGTGAAGGTCCAGTTGAAGGGCAATGCCGAGCGCTCATAATGGGACTGAAAGGCAAGCAGGCGCTGTTGGAGTTCCTGCAGAGATGAGAAATCTTTGGGCGTGAGGACGGGGATTTCCGACGTTGACAGTGACTCCATACAACAAGCGGCAAGGCGCCCCAACCCTCCATTGCCCAAGCCGGGCTCCGCTTCCTGCTCCAACAAGTCATCCAGGTCTAAACCCAATTCTTCCACTGCCTGGCGGACGGCTGGGTTGTGGTGTCGGGCGTTGGCGGTCTCGGACATATGGCCGTCCAGTACGCCAGGGCGATGGGGATGTACGCGCTGCAGTCGACGTGGACGACCACAAGCTCGAACTGGCGCGCCAACTTGGTGCAACCGTCACGGTCAACGCCCGCGGCACCGATCCCGCGGCCTACCTGAAACAGGAAATCGGCGGAGCGCACTGCGTCCTCGTGACCGCCCCCTCCCCGAAGGCGTT
>JAFAJU010000246.1 GCA_019236035.1 Verrucomicrobiota bacterium
GCCCAGGGACATCGTTCTCCCTTCGCAATTCTTTGATCGAACCAGTCGACGCCAGGACTGGACATTCTTCGGCGATGGAATTGTCGCGCACGTGGGTTTTGCCGATCCGGTCAGCGCCAACCTCCGGGCGATCATCGCCCAGGAAGCGGCAAACCTCGGCTATACCGTCCACAACGGAGGAACTTATGTGAACATGGACGGACCTGCCTTTTCGACGCGAGCGGAGTCGGAATTTCACCGCAAAATGGGCTTTGATATTGTTGGGATGACAAACCTACCGGAGGCCAAGTTGGCGCGGGAGGCCGAGATTTCTCTTGCCTCAATGAATTTCGTAACCGATTACGACTGTTGGAAAATCGAGGACGAACCGGTGAGTGCCCAAACTGTTATCGGGCATTTGCTGTCGAATGCAGACGCGGCTCGAAAGATCCTGCCAATGGTCATCCGAAAGATTCCACTGGAACCTGATTGGCCGGAACATCGCGTGCTCGATTTCGCCCTGGTCACGGATCGGAAGCTGTGGCCAGAAGCGACCGTCAAGAAACTGGAGACAATTCTTAAGCGATTTTTGTAAGCATATGCGTTTTGGAACGATTATTTTCTTTGCCTGGTTTAGCGCCCTGGCTGCCAATGCCCAGGACACCAACTCCACACCGACCCCGGCCGCCCCAGGGCCAAAACCGGCGACCTACACCCAGATCCGGGTGGATCAGCCCTACATCGCAATGACATTTGACGATGGACCTAGCGCCGCGCTTACCCCCCGATTGCTGGACATTTTGAAGCAGCGCAATATCAAGGCCACATTCTTTCTGATCGGCCAGAACGCCGCTGCAAACCCGGACATTGTCAGGCGAATCCTTGCAGATGGCCATGAAATCGGGAACCACTCGTGGACGCACCCCCAGCTTTCTAAACTCTCCGACGACCGGGTGACGACAGAAATCTCCAAAACCCAAGACGCGATCAAGGAGGCCAGCGGGTTTACCCCAACCCTTCTCCGACCGCCGTATGGAGCGATCACTACGCGTCAGCGAGAATGGATAGAGAGCCGATTCGGCCTGAGTATCATTCTGTGGTCGGTCGATCCGTTCGATTGGAAGCGACCGGGCGCTTCGGTGATAACCCAGCGCATTTTAAGCCAGGTTCGCCCAGGAGCGATCATTCTCTCCCATGACATACATAAACAGACGGTTGATGCCATGCCGGCAACGTTGGATGCCCTGGCGGCGAAAGGCTACAAATTCGTCACGGTGACGGAGTTGATCGCAATGAACAAGCCGAAACCATCCCCGACACCCGTCGCAAATACCGGCCAGGAACGACCGGAATCGGTGAAAAGCGCCAAAACCAAGCCGGTAACAGGTAACTCTGAGGCACACATTCAACCCAATGGCCAGGAACAGAACGATCGGGCAATGAAACCCGATCCGGCCGCAGCGGGGCAGTAAAGACCGCGCTGTAAGATGGTCGTTGAGAAATACCTCAAACTGCGCTCCGAGCTCGGGATCGCCCTCGGGTCTTTAATCACGCTAGCGCAACAGATCGGCGGGCCTAATGACGTGCTCGGCAACCTGCGGACCCTCGCTGCGAACCTCAACCAGCCATTTCTGTTTGTTGTGGTCGGTGAAGTCAAAGCCGGCAAGTCTTCGATGCTCAACGCGCTTTTTGGCCGCGACTTTTGTAAAGTCGATGTACTCCCGGCAACTGACCGCATTTACGTCTTTAAGTATGGAGACAACGAATACGACGCCCAACTATCTGAGCACGTGACTGCTCGTTACAGGCCAATCGATTTCCTGAAAGATTTCAACATTGTCGATACTCCTGGAACAAACACGATCGTCGCAAATCACCAGGAAATTACGGTGAATTTCGTTCCCATCGCCGACCTGATCGTGTTCGTTTTTTCGGTAACGAATCCTTGGGCTGCCTCGGCTTGGGATTTCCTGCGCTTAATCGGCCACCAGTGGAAGAAGAATATCGTCTTTGTGGTCCAACAGGCTGACCTACGGGACCCACACGAGGTCGCCATAGTTGCAAAGCATCTCGATCAAACGGTTTTGCAAATCTTGGGAGCAAGCTGTCCGATTTTTGCAGTGTCAGCGAAGAAGGCTTTTCTGGCAAAAACCTCGCCGGAAGCCGACCGCGAGAAGTTATGGACCGAAAGCAACTTCGGCCCTTTGGAAGAATGGATTACCAAAACCGTCTCCCACAGTGAAGAACGCGGGGGGAAGCTCCGTTCCGTTGCGCAGACGGCACAAGTCGTAGCCGGAGGGTTGTGGGCGCGACTACAAGGTTCGCTGGACATTCTGAGGTCAGATCAGGAAAAACTGGCGACGATCCGCCGCGCATTCGATACGCGAAAAGAACAGACTCAACGACAGGTGGGCGGGTTCATCCGGGAGATCGAACAAGCCTACGATGCCTGCCGCGAGCGGGGCGAAAAGGTTTTAGAGGAACGACTTACCTTCGGGCAGACACTCAAGATGATATTTTCGACCGGTCGCTGGGAAAAAGATTTCCAGGACCATGTCGAAACCGAGGTCAAAAGGGAAGTCCAGACCAAGATTGAACATGCATTGACACTTTTGGAGTCGGATCTGCGCGCGATCTGGCAAGATCTCCAGGAAAAGGTAAACTTCGAGTTTGGCGCTGAAACAAAGAAGCAGGTTCGCGCGGTGGTGCCGGGCTTTCTGACGCAGCGTCAGGAAGTGCTTCAACGGCTTCAGCTTACCTTGGTCGAACAAATGTCAGATGAGAAAATCAAAGAACAACTGCGAAGCCTCTTCGGAGAAACCGCTCGTTGGTTGCGAGTGCCGACCAGCGTGGTCGCCGCCGGAGGAATTGCGACGGTAATCGCCGCCCTCACCCACACTGCGCTGCTCGATGTCACGGGCACCGTGGCCGGCGTCGCAGCCTTAACCGGGACAATCTATGCCGTTTGGCGTCGCAAAAAGATCCTCCGGCAATACCGGGATCAGATGAACGAGAAGCGCGAGGAGCTCGCCCGGGCCGTCGAGACCCAGCTGAGGCATGCAATTGACGCCTTCTATCACGAAGTGGCCCTCACGTTCGCCCCGCTGGAAACCTTTTGTGAGGCTGAAGCCAAACGTCATCTCCCCCTGAAGGAACAGATCGAAGCTCTCGACCAAGAAATCGGCGGCATCAAGAGTCAGCTGAGCTGACTCTTGATGCCGCCGATTTCTAGTGGCAGTCTCCGCCATCTCTCTGCGATGAGTCGATTTATCCGGCGATTGGTCAGCGCGATAGCAATGTGGGCTATCGCCCTTTTTGTTGTCTTTACCGGAAACGAGACAGTCTTCCTTCTGCTGATCGGCTCGCTCGGTATGGCGGGCCTCTGGGAATATTTTCAAATGATCGAGCGATCCGGGAAACGCTGTTTTAAAGCTTTCGGTATGGCGTGCGGCGCGGCTTCGTTCATTGGCAGTTTCTTCGCACTGCGTACAAATAGCCAGACGGCAGCGTATGATTTCGAGAATTTCGTATTGCTGGTGTTCCTATTCGGCGTGTTCGCGCGTCAAATGTTTCGACCGACCGGAAAACATGCGCCGCTGGAAACGATGGCCTACACACTCTTTGGACTACTTTATGTCGCTTGGCTGTTCAACTTTATGACCAAGATCGTTTACGTCATACCAAGAACACCGCAGGGCTCCACCCTCGGCCAATTTTACGTCCTTTACCTGGTCGTCGTCACTAAATTCGCAGACATGGGTGCTTATCTGGTTGGAAGCCGGATCGGCCGGCATCAGATGATGCCGCACATCAGCCCGGCGAAAACCTGGGAAGGTTTTTTGGGATCTCTGGTTTTTGCGATCATAGGGAGTTACCTATTGATCATCTTAATGCCCAAGCAGCTCGCCTGGTTCAATTTCTTACATGCGACCGTACTCGGTGTTCTCATCGGATTTGCAGCGGTCGTGGGCGATCTGGGAGAGTCGATTATCAAGCGCAGTACCGGCGTAAAAGACTCAGGTGCGTTACTACCTGGAATTGGGGGAATGCTGGACCTGATCGACAGCCTATTGTTTACTGCACCCTTACTATTCTTCTATTTACGATTTTTGGTTCGATGAGAAAGCGGCGAGTAATCCTCCTCGGGTCGACCGGGTCAATCGGAGCAAGCGCAATTAAAGTTGCCGAGACGATGCCGGATCGTATGGAGATTGTCGGGATGGCCGCCAAGCGGAGTGCAGCGAAGTTGGCGGAAACTGCCAACCGTTTGAAACCGGTGGCCGTTTGTCTAGTCGATCCGACCTCCCTGGAAGAGCTACGGAGCGCATTAGACTATGAACCGATCGTGTTCACTGGCGAAGAGGGTTTGACCGAGCTCTCAACATTGGCGGGAGCTGACCTTGTTCTTGTCGCGATTGTCGGAACGGCGGGTCTCCGGCCGGCCCTGGCTGCGATCGACTGCGGGAAAGATCTGGCGATCGCCAGCAAGGAGATCCTGGTGATGGCTGGAGAAATTGTTATGGCACACGCGCGGGGCAAAGGTGTACTCGTTCTGCCAGTCGACAGCGAGCACAACGCAATTTTTCAGTGTCTCGAAGGGAAACGGAGCGAGCAGATCGAAAATCTGATTTTGACGGCTTCAGGCGGACCGTTCCGGCAACTTCCGGCCGCACAGTTGAACAACGTCACCAAAACCGACGCCCTACAACATCCGACGTGGAAGATGGGCCGGAAAATCACCGTAGATTCCGCAACGCTTTTCAATAAAGGGCTCGAGATGATCGAGGCCCGCTGGTTGTTCAATGTTCCCATGAACAAGGTACAGGTGGTCATTCACCCTCAGAGTATCGTCCACTCGATGGTGGAATTTGTGGATGGCTCAATTCTCGCACAGCTGAGCCACTCCGATATGTGTTTTCCCATCCAATACGCCGTGACCTGGCCAGAGCGAGTACCTCATAGCTTAAGACCGCTCCGCCTGGCCGAAGTCAGCAAGCTGGAATTCGAAGAGCCCAGGTACGACGTCTTTCCTGCCCTGAACCTTGCCCGGAAAGCGGGTGAATCGGGAGGCGTTCTGCCCGCAGTTTTGAATGCAGCAAATGAAGAAGCAGTCCAAGCATTTCTAGACGATCAAATTCCGTTCCCGGAAATCTGGCGATTAGTGCATAGTGCAATAGAACATCACACAAATTTGGCGAGACCGTGCCTGGATGATATAATCCGGGCGGACGGCGAAGCCCGGGAATTCGTGCGCAGCGCTTTACGTACTCTTTAGCATATGATTTTGAACATCTTCCGTGTTGTCCTCACGATCGTTGAGGTCTTGCTCATTTTTAACCTGCTGATCATTGTGCACGAGCTGGGTCACTTCTTAGCCGCTCGCTGGCGTGGATTGCATGTCGACAAATTCGGGATTTGGTTTGGACGTCCAATTTGGAAAAAGACGATCAAAGGGGTCGAGTACAGCCTCGGCTGGATTCCTGCGGGAGGCTTTGTGTTGTTGCCTCAGATGGCTCCGATGGAGGCGGTCGAAGGCAAGGCCGGGATTCAGCGCCAGGATCTCCCTACAATAGGTCCGCTTGACAAAATCATCGTCGCCTTTGCAGGCCCATTGTTTAGCTTCCTATTGGCGCTGGTATTCGCGGCGATCGTCTGGGCGGTGGGCAAACCGACCGCTGAGGCCGAAGCGACTACCACTGTCGGTTACGTGGCGCCGGACGAACCGGCCGCAAAAGCAGGGTTTCTGCCGGGGGATGTGATCCTGGCGGTTGATGGTCACCGCGTTTCCCGTTTCGCCGGACTAGTGGATAGTATCACCTGGTATGTGGTCCGGAGCGAAGGGGAGATTATTCCGTTTAAGATCCGGCGCGGCGATCAGGTGCTGACACTCGAGTCCGGGTATACCCGGCCGGAGACCAGAGGTTGGGAGCGGAGGTCGCTTCGCCAGGTTGGAATCGCGCCGGCAATCACGCCGCTCGTGTTTAAGGTCGCAGAAGGCTCCGTCGCAGCACAGGCGGGGATTGAGCCAAACGACCAGATAATTGCAATTGGCGGCGAGAAGCTTTACCATCCACAGCACATTCTGGAATGGGCGCAGACTCATCCCGGCAAGCCATTGCCGCTGACCGTCTTGCGAAATGGGAAGACGATTAACATTACGATGGCGCCGTCGCGTCCCGCGGTGTCCGCAGTGATCAAGAACAGTCCGGCTGATGTTGCTGGAATTAAGGTCGGAGATCGTATCCTGGCGCTCGACGACGACCCGATTTACGACCCAACGGAAATTTTTAAACGGGTCGAGGCGAAGCCTGCAGTCCCATTTTCTCTGACCATCGAGACCGGTTCTGAAAAAAGAACCGTGCGGCTTCTCCCGGCCACACCGGACGGCCAGAACAAAGCGATTATCGGAATCGGCTTCGCCCCAGATTCAGAAGGCATCGTCTGGGACGGGGGCGGAAAAATGACCGTCGTTCACATCTCTCCGCTGGAGCAAATTTACGCCGCCGTGGAGACCATAGGCAACACGATTGGCGCCCTGTTGTCGCCGCAGTCCGACATTAAGCTGCAACACATAAGCGGCCCGATCATGATCATGCAGACCTATTATCGTTTGTTTGACAACGACTTTGGGTGGCAACTGGCGCTCTGGTTTAGCGTCGTCTTCAACGTCAACCTGGCGTTGATCAATCTTCTACCAATCCCTATTCTGGACGGTGGCCACATTGTTCTGGCGATGATCGAAGCAATCCGGCGGCGACCGATCAACATCCGGGTGCTGGAGGTAGTCCAGGGCGCCTGTGCGCTGCTGCTGATTGGTTTCATGCTCTACGTCTCGTTCTACGACGCGCAAGATTTGCCTTGGAATTCGAATCACAAAGCAAAATTCAGTGTACCGGCCAGACCGGCTCCACCTGAAAATCAATGAGATACGTTCCATTTTGCGGTGACCCGTTTAATTACGGGCGCCGGCTGACCCGCGAGGTCAGAGTCGGTAAAGTCGGTGTAGGCGGCCGGCATCCGATTCGGGTCCAGTCGATGATCACGTGCGACACCATGGATACCGAGGCTTGCATCCGGCAGACCGTTGAGCTGGCCGGCGCCGGTTGTGAAATCGTTCGGATCACGGCGCCAACGGTGAAGGACGCGCAGAACCTCCGATATATCAAAAGAGGATTGCTAGAAAAGGGATGCGATGTACCGATCGTGGCAGACATCCATTTCAAGCCGGAGGCTGCCATGGAGGCAGCGCTCTGGGTGGAGAAAGTGCGGATCAACCCTGGTAACTACGCAGATTCCAAGAAGTTCGTAGTTAAAGAATACAACGACGACCAATATCAAGCCGAACTCGACCGGATCCGCGACCGTTTCACTCCCCTGGTTCGCCTCTGCCAGGAACGCGGCATCAGTCTGCGGATTGGAACGAACCATGGCTCGCTGAGTGACCGGATCATGAATCGGTACGGCGATACTCCGCTTGGAATGGTCGAGAGCGCTCTGGAGTTTGCCAGAATCGCACGCGATCTGCAATTCCACGATCTGATCTTTTCGATGAAGGCCAGTAATCCGAAAGTGATGATTGCTGCGTACCGATTGCTCGTGGCCCGACTGCTCGAAGCGGGTCCGGATTGGAACTATCCGGTGCACCTTGGAGTGACGGAAGCTGGAGACGGCGAAGATGGCCGGATCAAGAGCGCGATCGGGATCGGCTCTTTATTGGCCGATGGAATTGGCGATACCGTGCGGGTTTCTCTGACCGAAGACAGCGTGCATGAAATCCCTGTCGCGCGGGCATTGGTCGAATTGTGCGACAATCGTGCCCTCCAGCCAACACTTAAGCAGACACCGGGTGTCAGCCTTCCGTTTGACCCATTTACGTTTGCCAGAAGGGTTTCTGCGAAAATTCGAGTAAACGAGATCGATGTAGGCGGTGGCGAAACTGTCCGCGTAGTCGTTCGCCAACGAACGTTCGACAAGATTGCCCATAGACTCGAGAAAATGGGCGATTTCCAGCCGGAAGCCGTCTTGGAATCCGCGAATGTGGTGGAGATCGACCCGACTGATGCCGGAGCGATCTCCGCGCTCAATAGTTCACCTGGAACACGCTTTGTGACGGTTAGGGACTACTTGGATCTGCCGGTCATCACGGCTTTTCGATTACTTGCGGGGCAGCTGGATGAACGGCATCCCATCTTGTTAAAAGACACACTTCGCCCTTCTTTCGACCCGAATCGCGACTTCCTGCAAACGCTTCTCGAGTCAGCGACCAGCCTCGGGGCGTTGCTCTGCGACGGAATTGGAGACGCGATCCTCGTTCAGGGAGAAGAGGCACCCGGTCAGTCGCTACGTTTGGCCTATAATATTTTGCAGGGGGCCGGCGTGCGGATATTCAAGACCGATTACGTAGCGTGTCCGTCCTGCGGGCGCACGCTTTTCGATTTGCAGACAACGACGGCTCGGATCAAGGCCGCGACAAGCCACTTAAAAGGAGTGAAGATCGCGATCATGGGTTGTATCGTGAATGGTCCGGGCGAAATGGCCGATGCGGACTTTGGCTATGTGGGTGGCGCTCCCGGTAAGGTAAATTTGTATGTGGGCAAAAAGCCTCTGAAGTTTAATATTCCGGAGGCAGAAGCGGTGGACCGATTGGTCGACCTCATTCGAGAGCACGGCCGGTGGGTGGACCCGATAGAGCCTGCATCGCACACAAATCTTCAGTAGATTTGTGTGCGATGCAGGCTGGCTATAGGTGGCGGCGGATCCAATCAAAAGGAGAAGATTTTTGCCGGCTGTGCCGCTTTGGTGTCGAGTCTGATTTTGGGTGCGGGGTCTTCTCGCCTTTGGTGCTTTCCTTTGCCTCGGAAAAAAGCGCGATAAAGTTCGTTGACCAGATCCAGGCGCGCCCCTCGTCGCCGACCGCAGCGATCCACTTGTTGTCTGGAGACCAGGCCACAGACCAAACCGGTTTGCCGGTACTCAGCAACACAATTCGCTGTTTGCCTTTGGGATAGTCCACACAATTGACTTGGCCATCCTCGCCACACGAAACGAGCCAGTCGCCCTTCGGCGACCACGCGACTCGCCTCGCTCCACCAACCCCCGAGGGGTGCAACTGTGCGGCAAACACCGCATCCCCCTTTTCAGCGGAGTGGACCAGAATTCGGCCGTCCTGGTGCGCCGTGGCTATCAACTTGCCAGTGGGTGAGTAACGCACACCGTTCACCTCGTCCAAGCCGTATCCAAAGGGAGCAGTGTAGCCCGCCAGCACGTCCTGGCGACGCCAACGCAACACTCCAGACTGCGCGTCGAACAGCAGCAACCTGCTGCCTTCCTGACCTGTGGTCACGGCGAACAAACGTCCTTTTGGCGACCAATCAACACCCAGTCCGTCACCATCAAGCTGAATCGAGGCCCGCAGATAACCTTGCACATCCCATTCCTTCGCGAGTCCGGAGTAGTCGACAGCCATCAGCGACGTGCCATCTGGGTTCCAGCCAATATCCAAAATCCAGCCGCCTTGAAAGAGCTTCTTCTGCAACAACCCGTTCTGCCAGAATTGGACGGTGCCATCCTTTCCAGCACACCCGAGCAGGGTTCCATCCGGCGACCATGCTAGAGCCCAAATCTCTTCCTGGCCGGTGTCCAACGTCTTTTCGATCGTGAAATTCGGCAGGCGGTAGATCCGCACGGTGCCTCGACCGCCGACAGCCAGCAGTTCGCTATTTGGAGACCAGGCCACGCTGTAAAGCCCGAGATCAACTTTTTCACTCCAATCGGGGGGCGGAATAGTTTGGTTTGCCTGCGGGACGAGTTGTTGCGAGTAAGCCCGGAACGCGAAGGCGAAAGCCATCAGAACGGCGAAGATATGCTTCCCAACCATGGATCGTTTGCATGACCGGGAGATCTAGTGTCCCGCCCGCGAAATAGAACGTTATTTCACTGACAGGACACTAAATTTCGTACTCTGCAACGTCCAGTTGTAACCTGGGAATCAAAAAGTCCAGCAATCTTTCAACAGATTCCTTCACTGATTCGCGGTCGGTATGAACTGTGATTTCAGGATTCTCAGGGACTTCATACGGGTCGTCGATCCCGGTGAAATTTTTTATCTCACCTGCGCGAGCGCGTTTGTAAAGTTTCTTCGGATCCCGCAGCTCGCAGACCTGCAGGGGAGCTGCCACGTACGCCTCTATGAATTCGACGCTGGCGCTCAGAATCACCTCTCTCGCACGAGCGCGATCCAGGCGATAAGGGGATATAAAAGAAGTGATCACAATCAAACCGGAATCTGCCATTAGCTTTGCCACCTCGGCGACGCGGCGGATGTTTTCCACTCGGTCTTCAGCCGAAAACCCAAGGTTGGAGTTCAAGCCGTGGCGAATATTGTCTCCGTCCAACACATAGACCTGCATGTGGCGGTTGAATAAATTTGTCTCCAGCGCGCGGGCTAGCGTCGACTTTCCTGAACCGGACAAGCCAGTGAGCCACACGACCATGCCTCTGTGACCGTTCCTTTCAACCCGAATCCGGTGATCAATCGTGCCTTCGGACCAAAAGATGTTTGTGCTCCTAATCCGCCCTCGGTTGACATAGGTGCCGCCGAAGATGATCCCGCCTCCGGCCACATTCTGATCGTCGACAATCACGAACCGACCGGAGGCAGCGACTTTGTCATGGTTATCCATGACCAGCGACGATCTTGCTTGAATCGTTACTTCCGCCACTTCATTTCGTGCCACCGAAAGCCTTAGACCCGAAACCGTGTCTAGAGAGGTCGCATCGATCACCCGGTCGACCGACACCAACTGGCACTCGATCTCCTGAGTGAGCAGCTTTAGCTTATACCGCCTGCCAGTCGAAAGTGGCCTGGTACCCATCCAGAAGAGACGGGCCCGGAAACGATTCGTTTCGATCGGAGTCTGTGTTTCGAGCGACCCGATGTGGCCCCGTTCAACAAAAATCTGTTCTGCGAGAATAATCCCAATCGACTCGCCGGCCGACGCCGAATCTTTGATCGGCGCGTTCCATCGTTCAATCGAAGCAACCCTCGAAGTTTTGTTATTCGGCGAAAAAACAATATCATCGCCCACTCGAATTGTTCCCGACTCTATTCTGCCGGCGACAATCCGCCGCTCGTCAAATCGGTAGACGTCCTGAACGGCAAACCGCAGTGGACCTTCAGCCTCCGGGGCCGGTGGAGTAAGCTCGTCGAGCGCGCGCAAAAGGGTGGGACCAGAATACCACTTCACCACATCGTTCGGCGGTGCGATCAAGTTCACTCCATCACGAGCCGTGATTGGAACAAATCGGAGGGGTTGAATCCCCAGCTTGGCAAGAAAATCGCGGTAATCCGCCTCAATCCGATAGTAAACAGACTTGGAATAATCCACTAAATCCATCTTGTTGATCAGGACGATCACTTGACTAACGCCCAACATGCTTAGCAGATAAGCGTGGCGTTTACTTTGCTCTTGCACTCCCTCGTTCGCGGCAATCAGCAGCAGCGCCGCGTCCGCGTTTGCGGCACCGGTGACCATGTTCTTGAGAAACTCTTTGTGCCCCGGCGCGTCGATGATGACGTAAGAACGGGTTGCTGACCGAAACCAGATTTGCGAGACGTCGATGGTGATGTTTTGGTCTCGTTCCGCTTGGAGCGCGTCCAATAGGAACGCCCATTCAAACGGCATTCCCCGACGCCGGCAGACTGCCTGAATCTGCTCAAATTTACCATCGGGCAACGAGCCGGTGTCATGCAATAGGCGCCCGACCAGCGTCGATTTACCGTGATCGACGTGGCCCACGATCACGATCCGTAGCGCGTGTGCGCTTGAATTTGGCTGCGACTCCAGCGTGCTCACATGTACCCGCTTGCCCGAAGCCGTTCGAACGCGTCTTCCGCCTCTTGATCCTGAGCGCGAGTACTGCGCTCCGCAATCTTGGTGTCGCGGAGCTCCTCAATGATCTCCGCAACGGTGCGGGCGCGTGACTGGACCGGCTTTGTACAAGGTGCGCAGCCCAAGCTTCGATACCGCATCCCATCTTTCGAGAAGTAAAGATCAACGACTGGGATGTTCTCGCGACCGATATATTCCCACACATTTACTTCGGTCCAGTGCAGCAGAGGATGAACACGGATGTGCGTCCCGGCGTCGAAGTCAGTCTTAAATTGGTCCCAAAGTTCCGGCGGTTGATCCTTAAAATTCCACTCGAAATTTTTGTCGCGTGGCGAGAAATATCGCTCTTTCGCGCGCGTTCCTTCTTCGTCGCGACGGATGCCAACAATTACAGCCTGATAATCCTTTTCTTCAATAATGGCCTGGAGAGCATCCTTTTTGAGAAAGCTGCAACATTCAACCCGCGTGATCCGCCCGTTTGGAAACGTTTCGCCGCGGTCTAGTACGGCGCGATTCTGCCCGACGATGAGATTAATACCCCACTCCTTCGCGAGGCGATCCCGAAATGCGATCATCTCGGGAATCTTATAGCTTGTGTCGACGTGCACACAGGGAATCGGTATATGGCCGAAAAACGCCTTCCGCAATAACCAAAGCATCACCGACGAATCCTTGCCGACGCTCCAGAGCATCGCCAACCGCTTGAACTTGCGGTAAGCCTCCCTCAAGATGTAAATGCTTTGATTTTCAAGGGCATCGAGGTGCGTGTAGCTGAAATCCATTTTTAGCCCATTTTGATCGCAACGAAAGACATGCCATTCGGGGACGGGACACTAGATGTTGTCACCCAAGAACGTATGAATACCGCATTCTGTTTTGTCAAACCCGGTCCAGCGTCCCGCGCGCTCATCCTGCCCTGAGATCACGGCCCTCGTACATGGGTGGCACCCGATACTCCGAAATCCGCGATCAACTAAAGGGTTATAGGGGATGCCGTGAAAGCGAATGTAATCCCACACCTCGTCCCGAGACCATCGGGCGAGCGGATTGACTTTCAAGATGTTTTTCTCCCGGAGCCGATCAAACTCATAAAGCTCCAAAATCTGCGTCTTAGATCTACCGGTCGACTGGTCGCGCCGGAGACCGGTGATCCAGGCCTCGAGTTGGCTAAGTTTCTTCTGGAGGGGCTCGACTTTACGCATCGTGCAGCACAGATCCGGGTTCCTGATCCAGAGGTCCGGAGCGATCTCCCGGGCCTGTTGTTCGACGCTGAGTTCCGGCACCAACGATTCAATCGCAATACCAAAAAACCGTTCCAGGCGCGCCTTCAGCTCCAGCGTCTCCTCAAACAGCAAACCGGTATCGATCGTGAAGACTGGGATGGGGATTCCAGCGGCCACCGCCTGATGTATGGTGACGAGCCCGGCGCCCTGAAAGCTGGTACCAATTGCAGCCTCGTTGCCGAATTGCTCGAAAGCCCACCGCAGAACCTCAGCTGGGGAAGCAGATTCAAACTCAGCGGAAAGAGAACGGACTTCCGAAGGATTCAAACTTAAGGCTGTTGGCATTTTAGCTACTTCTCTATATACAAATAGGGAATTAGCAAGGGGTTTATCCTGTTTTCTGAGGTACGAAAGGTCTATCTGCGCCCCCATCGCTCGTGACCTGGGCGTCCACGCCCGGGCATCGGCGCGGATCACGGGCGGGACGCCCGTGCTACAGCTATGGCTGAACCGGGGATGATTCTGGGGTGGGTCTCGGGGTTGCCGAGGGCGCCGGTAAAATCGACGCCGGAGTATTTGCCGGATTCGAAGTCATCTTAGCTTTTGCCTGGTCGATTTTCGCGGCAATTGACTGGTTTTGGGGATCCAAAGTCAAGGCCTTTTGCCAATAACTCAGAGCCTGGGAAGCGTTACCCAGAGAGCGGTAGGTGTCTCCGATATGCTCATAGACGACCGGATCGGGAGGATTGATCAAATCAGCGGCATGCAAGAGTTCGGTGATGGCTCTGGAGAGATCACCCTTCTTAAAGTAGAACCACCCAAGGCTGTCGAGAAAGGCCCCATTATCCGGTTCGATTTCCAGCGCCTTCCTGATCATGGCACCAGCCTCGTCCAGATTCAGATTTCGATCTACCCACATGTAGCCAAGATAGTTATAGGCCTGTGCCGCCTTCGACGGGTCGAGTTCGATCGACTTTCTTAACAAGGTCGCAGCCTTGTCGACCAATCCCGCCTGTTCTGCAGTTGCTCCGTAGTTGAAGTAGAAGCTACCATCGACCAGTTCTTCATCGGCCGATCGGGCCTCCTGCAGTGCCGCCTCGAAAATTGGCAGGGCATCGGAATAACGCTTTGCCGTCGAAAGCGCAATCGCAAGACTATAAGTGATTTGCGGAATCGGAAAACGGCGTCTGGCCTCTTCGAGAGTGCTAATCGCTTCATCGAACTTTTTTAACTCGAGTTGAACCTCAGCTGTGTGCAGGTAGTTCTCGGGCTGATTGGGTGCCAGCAACAGCGCTTGTTCGTAGTTCGACAGCGCTCTCTCCTTGTTGCCAGCTTCTTCGTAAAGTCGCGCGAGAAACTCGTAGATCTCAAACTTGAGCGGATTCGCCTTCAACATTTCCTCCAGACTCCGAATGGCCTGATCTCGTTGTCCGGTTTTCAGAAAGCTCTGCGCCAGCTTATAACGCACATCCGCGTTGTCCTTGTTCAGTTCGAGAGTCTTAAGATAGAAAGGGATGGCGCTGGCTACTTGATCAATCAACACATAATCATCGGCGATCTTGGCGAAGATGTTTCCGTCGTTTCCTGCGAAACTGGCCGCGTTCTTCAACAGTAGATCGACCGCACCCACTTTTGAGGAAGGAAAATTACCCCGATCGCTGGCGTACAGCTGGACTGAAAGTTCGACCAGACTGAGCCAAAAGTTCGGATCCTTACTGTCGAGTTTCTGAGCCTTAGCCAGAACCGATTCAGCCTCATTCTTTTGCTTCAATGCCAAGTAAACTTCGAAGAGGGTCTGATAGCCTGTGAAGTTTTTCGGATCAACGCGAACCGCCTGCTCAGCGTATTTTACGGCCAGCTCCGGCTTCTTGAGTTGCTTAAGGTAGAAATATGCGAGGTTGAGATAAGCTACAGGCTCGTTCGGACGAGCTTTTGCCAGATCTTTGAGCACGTCGATTCCGTTCGCGACATCCCCACGCTTTGCATAATCGTGAGCGATACGCACGGCGAGTTGCGGGTTGCCGCCCGGATCGAGTTGTAGAGACCGAGTATAGGCAGCGAGCGCTTCTTCGTAATCGCCTTCTTCTTCGAGTAGAAGCCCTTCCATGTAAGACGCCTGAGCGTCTGCCTTCTTCTCGAGGCTCTTCGGCAGCTGCTGCTGTGGCGTAGCCGGGCGAATATCTGAATAGAAGGTATCCTCCAGATTCCGATACCTCGCCGCAGGACTTGCCGTAGACACCATCGTCACGAGGGGCACCTTGACGGTTTGCCCCCGCAACTCGAATGCCCCAAATGTTGCGCCGGCACTTGCTCCAATGCAGAGCAGCACGCGTGCCGACCTCCAGGTACTCATGGAGCTAATCTAGAACTCAGGACTTGTATCGCAAACGCTTCTTATGGCGGTTTTCCTTCATGCGTTTGCGGCGTTTATGCTTGGCGATTTTCGCTTTTCTTCTCTTTTTCAGTGAACCCATATTTTAACCGATCAATGCTGGTAAAACGAATCACCGGACCAGCCGCCAGTGGTGAATTGATACCTAATAAACAACTTTATTCAACGGATACTCGATTATCCCTTCCGCCCCCAACTCTTTTAGTTCCGGAATGATCTCTCGAACGACCCTCTCATCGATTACGGTTTCAACGGCAACCCAGCCCGCTTGGGCGAGCGGCGAAACCGTGGGGTTCCGCAGCGCCGGCAACCGTTGCAACAAATTTGCCAGTTTATAGTCCTCCAGATTCATCTTTAAACCGACCTTGTTACGTGCGTTGAGCGCGCCTTGCAGCAGTAACACCAAGCGCTCGAGTTTGCTTTTCTTCCAGGCATCTTTCATCGAGTCGTGGTTTGCAACGACTTGCGGGTAGGATTCGGTAATCACTTCTACGATGCGTAGATTGTTGGCGACCAGGGAGGTGCCCGTTTCCGTTATGTCTACGATAGCGTCGACCAGCTCAGGAACTTTCACTTCGGTTGAGCCCCAACTGAATTCGACTACGGCCTTGACTCCTCGCGATTCCAGAAACCGGGTCGTTAAGCCCACCGCTTCAGTCGCGATGCGCTTTCCCTGCACATCTTCTACCGATTGAATCGGAGAACCTTGTGGTACGACTAGGACCCACCGTGTAGGGCCTGAAGTGGCTTTGCTATATTCGAGTCTGGCGATCAACTCGACCTCCGAGTTGTTCTCTTCGATCCAATCCTTGCCAGTGATCCCGCAGTCCAGATAACCATGCTCGACGTACCGGCTGATTTCCTGCGCCCGAAGTAGCCGCACCTCCAGTTCCGGATCGTCAATGGCCGGTTTATACGACCTTTTTGAGCCGGTTATCTGGTAGCCGGCTTTCGCAAAGAGATCCAGGGTGGAGTCTTGGAGGCTTCCCGAAGGCAACCCTATTCGGAGACACGGCTGATTCATAGCATTCAAAAAAAGGGGGGACTACTTACGCTCATTGCGAATCTCCGACCAGCAAAAACTTCTCTGGATTTCTCTCTTTTTTCAGATCAGTTCGTGCAGTTGTCGTCTGCACACCCCGCAACACATTGTTCATCAAGGAAATAATCGCATGGCACTAAATACTGAAATTCTCTCTCGGGCCGCAACTGAGGCACGTGGCCTGGCAATGGACGCCGTCCAGGCGGCCGCCTCCGGCCACCTCGGTTTGCCGTTGGGTGCGGCCGAGGTTGGAGCTGTACTCTTCGGGCATGCACTCCGGTATTTTCCAGAAGATCCGACTTGGATCAATCGTGACCGCCTGGTGCTATCCGCCGGGCATGGCAGTATGTTCCTCTATGGCTGGCTGCATCTAGCCGGATATGATCTCTCGATCGAGGAGATCAAGAATTTCCGCCAGCTTCACAGCAAGACTCCGGGACATCCGGAGTTTGGCGAAACTCCGGGAGTCGAAGCAACGACCGGTCCCTTAGGCCAGGGGGTTGGAAACGCTGTTGGGATGGCGGTGGCGGCAAAGATGGCTGAGGCTCGATTTAACACGAAGGAATACACGATTTTTGACCACAAAATCGTCTGCATCGCTGGAGACGGCTGCTTGCAGGAGGGAGTTGCCTCTGAGGCCGCCGCATTTGCCGGGCACCAGAAGCTGGACAACCTCATCCTCATTTATGACTCGAACGACGTTACGCTCGATGCCATGGCAAAGATGACGCAAAGTGAAGACACCGCAGAACGTTTTCGGGCGTACGGGTTCGAAGTACAAACGATCAACGGGCACGACATGGAAGCGTTTCTCGCGGCGTTCGAAAAGGCTAAGAATGCTACAACCGGCAAGCCACAGTTTATTGTCTCAAGGACCCTGATTGGCAAAGGTATCCCAGAGGTCGCAGGGACAAACAAAGCCCATGGAGAAGCCGGCGTGAAGTTTGTTGACGCAGCGCGCAAGGCCATGGGGCTGCCAGATCAGAAGTTCTACGTCTCGAAGGACGTCTACGAATTTTTTGCTGAGCACAAACAACTGCTCAAGAAGCGCTACCTTGCTTGGCAGGAGCAGTTTAGCAGCTGGAAAAGCGCAAACCCGGATCTGGCGAAGTTATTGGACCGCGGGATCCATCATGAGCTGCCGGAAGAATTGCTCGCGCGTATCCCGGCTTTCCCTCAGGACAGCAAAATTGCCACCCGGAAGGCCGGAAGTGATGTTTTACAAACGGTTGCCGAGGCTGTGCCGCTGCTGATCGGGGGCAGCGCTGATCTTTACGGGTCGACCCTCAATTACATTAAGAGTGATCAGGACTTTGATCACTCGAACCGGGGGGGCCGGAACATTCGATTCGGTATCCGTGAGCACGGGATGTGCGCCATTTTGAACGGAATTGCGTATCACGGGATCTTTCGGCCATCCGGCGCAACGTTCCTGGTATTTGCTGACTACTGCCGGCCTTCGATTCGCCTGGCAGCTCTCGCAAAGCTCCCGGTTATCTACGTCTTTACTCATGATTCCGTCGGAGTCGGCGAGGACGGTCCCACCCACCAACCGGTGGAAACGGTCAACGGACTGCGAGTCATTCCTAACCTGGACGTGATTCGCCCCGGCGACCCCGAAGAAACGGCGGGCGCGTTCGCCGCAGCTCTTTCGCGGACCGATGGCCCCACTCTAATAGCGCTGACGCGCCAAACGATTCCGATCCAGAATGAAGTGCCGCTGGATGCGCGCCGCCAAGGCGTGCTTAAGGGAGGATATATTGCACGCAAAGAGTCCGGCAAGCTTGACGCTATTATTCTGGCCACTGGCAGCGAGCTTCAACACGCGCTTAACGCGGCCAAACAATTGGGCGACGGAGTTCGAGTCGTTTCGCTGCCCTGTACTGAGCGGTTCCTGCGTCAGGAGCAGAGCTACCAAGAAGATGTGTTGCCTCCCGCGTGCCGGAGACGAGTCGCTATCGAAGCCGGGGTTTCGATCCTTTGGTACCGATTCGTTGGCTTGGATGGCAAAGTAGTCGGTATTGATCGATTCGGTCTGAGTGCGCCAGGCGGCAAAGTGATGGCGGAATTGGGCATGACTGTCGAAAGGGTCGTGGAAGCTGTTAAGAGCCTTCCCGCGTGAATTGGCGTGCGGGCGCGGAGCCTCTACCAATAGGACCTATGGGACTCATATG
>JAFAJU010000247.1 GCA_019236035.1 Verrucomicrobiota bacterium
CGGCGTGTTTCGCGGCATCCTCCCAGGAACTCTCTCTGGTGCCGATGAGCTCGGTAACGCGGTAGACGCTGCTCGTACTTGCATTCTTACTCACTGTATCCTCCTCTGTGTTTTTGGGTTGAATCATCCCTCGACAGCGGCAGAAGGGACCGCCGAAGTCGCATATGATTTTAGCACCGGATTTGCGAGGCGAACAACCGTTGAAAATCAACCGCGTTCATCGCCGTCTCTTGATATTGCAGCCGGATCATGTCGCCGGTCCCGAAAGACCATAACCACTACCGGCCCTTCTGCGGCATTTACGACGTCGTCTCCTTCAAAATCTGCCCGCGCATACGCACGCCGCGCTCTTTCATTTTTAGCGTCAGGGTCGATTGCGACGGCCGGACAACCTTCATCAATCAGCATCTGAGCGAGTTCACACAGGAACGCGCTGCCGTGGCCCTGGCCAAGCATGTCTGGCTCGCCCACAAATGCGTCGATCATCTGAGCATCCGCGCAAAGATGCTCTAGGTGAACTTGTGGCCAAACGCCTGCGGAATACGCTTGAACGTAAGCGAAAGGGCGCCCGCGATATTCAACTATCCATTGCCGCATTGACGCCTGATCAAGATCTTGCGTAACGACTCTCAGTTCGTGCTCCGGGTCACCCCACCACCGGACTACCTCAGGCGTTTTCAACCAGCTCGCGACCAACGGCAGATCGGCGTGAGTGAGGGGTCTGAAACAGTAGTACGACATCTGATCGCAACACAAAAAGCGGTCCTACCCACGCCGCTCGGACAATGCGACTGATCGGCAGTGATCTACAAATGCGCTCACGAGCAACGACGAATCGCTAATCTTTGAAGAGATGACAAACGTTTGGATCGTGGCGATATCTTTGGGTAACGGGAGAAGCGCCAGTTCTCTTCCTCTTAACAAAGTCTGCACGAAACTTTCCGGCATCACGGCAACTCCCACGCCTGTTTCTACGAAGCCGATAATTCCCTCTAGTGACGTTCGACTGCACCGTATTTAATTGGTTTGCGGCTTTCGTGATGCTTCCGGACCTGACCACGTTGAGAAAAACGAGAACGTCGGGCAGCAGATGAGAATCCATGGGACCCATCATTGCAGATGATGGGTCCCATGCTAACAAATCATTATTCGGCCGCTGCGCTCCATGCCATGGTTGGCGACTTCATAAACATGAACTACACAGATAGACCTCTCTTGATCCTCATAGCTGGACCATACCGCTCAAATACCGGCGATGATCCCGCGAAAGTTTTCAATGAGATCTTTCATCCGATTTCGCGGCGACTGATCGATCGAATCGATGCTGTCCTCAGAATTGGGGGTGCATCTCGAGGCGCTGACGAGATGGTGATCTTGGCGAGAGAGGCCGGCAAACGGATTTATTCGACTATTTCTGAAATTGCGAAGGTTGAAGCATGAGTGTCATGGAAAACAGAGTTAGGGTGAAAGAAGTCAAGGTGCTTTCCGACGATTGGTACGTTCTCAAGAAGACTATTTTTGACTTCCGACGGAGAGACGGATCCTGGCAAACCCTTAGCCGTGAGACTTATGATCGAGGAAACGGAGCTACCATTCTCCTATTTAACAGAGAACGGAAGAGTGTTCTGCTCACTCGTCAATTTCGATTCCCTGCATTCGTAAATGGCTCCAAGAATGGAATGCTCATCGAAGCTTGCGCGGGACTCTTGGAAAACGAGGAAGCGGAAGATGCGATCCGCCGGGAGAGCGAAGAGGAGACCGGATATCATTTAGGATCGGTGAAAAAACTGTTCGAGGCCTACATGAGCCCTGGGTCTGTGACGGAAAAACTGCATTTTTTTGCTGCCGAATATGACGCCTCTTCGAAGAAAGCCAAGGGTGGCGGAGACGCCGAACACGGGGAGGAGATCGAAGTATTGGAACTCGATTTAGATGACGCGCTCAACATGATCGAAACCGGTGAAGTCCAAGACGGCAAGACGATCATGCTGCTACAATACGCTAAGCTCAAAGGATTCGTCGATTGATCCAAAGAGAGGGCTTCAGCGGGCAAAAAGCGCTTCGGCTAGCCTATGAGAGCGCGTCCCGAAGGGACGCCAGAGATGAAAAGCTCCTTATGGTCAGCAGCGGACGTCCGTCGACCGGTGGGGTATACGGACTTCACGAGAACTCTCGCAAGTCATGACGATTGAGACACTTGCGGCGATTGACGAGAGTCGGACAGATGAGCTATCGTTCCCAGGTTGCAAAGGCGGGACCTAGGACACCCAAACATTTATGGCTCCAGATATGGGCCACTCGGCGTCCAGGGCTCATACCCATGCTAGAATTAGAACTGAGGAAAAATATTTCTTTGCCGGATCAATGGAATAACTTTTTTGTCATGGTGGGCAGCGGCGCGGCGGCACTTGCAGGTTTGATTTTCGTCGCGATGTCGATCAATCACGAGATCATTCTCCGAAACAC
>JAFAJU010000291.1 GCA_019236035.1 Verrucomicrobiota bacterium
AATTGGCGAGATTCTTGTGTTCCTTGTTCGCAGCGACACGAAGTGTGCAGAATGCGGCACGGAATTATTCCGTGGGTCAATGATCACGCTCACTCGTGATAAGGGCGCTTTGTGCCTGGGATGCGCTGACTTGGATCACCTTGAATATTTGCCTAGCGGCGACGCAGCGCTGACGCGGCGGTCCTCGAAGCATTCACAGCTGAAGGCCGTTGTCCTACAGTGGAGTCGTAGCCGCAAGCGGTACGAGCGCCAGGGGATCTTGGCTGAAACCGAAGCAATTCAACAAGCGGAGGCCGAATGCCTGGCCGACGCAGACCAGCGGCAGAGGCTGGCGGTACGACGAGCTGAGCGGGAAGCCGAGCTGGACAGAGATTTCGTCCGCGCGTTTAGCATGGCCATTTTAGGGCAATTCCCAGGTTGCCCGGTCAAAGAAGCGACGCGCATTGCTGAGCATGCATGCCGAAAGTATAGCGGACGGGTTGGCCGCTCGGCAGAAGCGAAACGCTTAGATCCTGAGGCGGTGCGACTCGCAACGCGTGCGGCTGTTCGCCATCGGTTTACGAACTATGATGATTTTCTTCTTGGAGGCATGGAGCGGTACGAAGCGCGTTCGGCGGTCGCGTCTGCTGTGGAGAAGAAACTGCGCGAATGGAGCGCCGGCGCTCACCTTGATTAAATCTCGCGCATCTAGCCTGCATCGCTCACAAATCCTCAGAGATTTGTGAGCGATGCGGGCTCAGGTGCGCGGGAGGAACTGCAACTAGAGGAAATAGATGAAAGCAGCCATTGTCCCTTCTGTAAACAGCAAGTGGGAAGTAAGAGAAACCAAGACACCGGAGCCCGGTGAAAATCAAGTCCTCATCAAAATTCGCGCGAGCGGGATGTGTTATACGGACGTGCACCAGGCGCGCGGTGAATTCCCCGGTGACTTCCCGCGCACGCTAGGTCATGAGCCGGTCGGCGAAATAGTTGCATTGGGGCCCGGTGTCACGGCGCGCCAGAAGGGCGACCGCGTCGGTGTGCCGTGGATACAACACACTTGCGGACGCTGCGAATGGTGTGCGCGCGGCAAGCCTTCGTTTTGCGAAAAAAGCATCGGCACGGGAGTGCAGATAAGCGGCGGACACGCTGAATATATGGTGGCCTATGCCGACGCGACGATGCTACTGCCAGAGGGGCTAGACTACGAACAAGCCGCGCCGCTTTTCTGCGCAGGCTACACGGTTTGGTCGGGATTGCGCTGGGCTGACCCGCAACCGGGTGAATCCTTTGCCGTTGTCGGCATTGGCGGTCTTGGTCATCTCGCCGTGCAATTCGCTAAGGCGGCTGGTTTCAGGACAATCGCGATCTCGCACTCGATCGACAAAGACAAATTCATTCGCGAACTTGGTGCCGACGAGATTGTGCGTGATGGCAAAGGCCTGGCCAAGGTCGGTGGTGCAGATGTGATCCTCGGCACGAGTAATTCCGTTGATGCGATGGCCGACAGTATCACGGGCCTGCGTCCCGATGGCCGCTTGGTCTTAATGGGCATTGAAAATAAACCGCTTCCTGTGCATCCAGCTGACTTGATTGCACGGCGTATCCGCATTCTCGGCAGCCAGCAGAACGGTCGCGAATATTTGTACGAAGCACTGCAAATCGCGGCGTCTGGAAAAGTCAAAGTTATGACCGAGACCTACTCTCTCGACGAGGTGACCAAAGCCTATGACCGCGTCGCGGACGGCAAAGTGCGCTTTCGTGCGGTGATCACGACCGGCGACTGAACCAGCGACGTCGCTGGCTTAACTGGAAATAGGTCTCATAGGTCCAATAGGTCTCATAGGTCCTATGGGGACAGGGCGTTCGCGGCGTTCCCGGCGTTTCTCTCAGAGTCGATTTGCCAAACCGCCGGTGTGACGTGCAAATTCCCAGGAATGCCAGAACTGCCCGACATCGTCACCTATATCAGAGCGTTGCAATCACGCATAGTCGGTGAGCGGCTCATTCGCGTTCGAATCGCCAGTACGTTTCTGCTCCGAAGTGCACAACCACCGATTCGCGAAGTGGAGGGGCATGTCGTTCGCGAACTGCGACGAATCGGCAAACGAATCGCGATTGGGGTGGAGAACGATCTTTGGCTGGTGCTGCATCTGATGATAGCCGGCCGGCTACATTGGCGAACATCACAGGCATCGTTAGCCGGCCGCAACAATCTTGCCGCGTTCGATTTTCCCAAGGGTTCCCTTATCCTGACTGAGGCCGGCACCAAGCGCCGCGCATCGTTACATCTGCTCAGCGGCGAAGAAAGCCTCCGCTCTATGGACCCGGGAGGAATCGATCTATTGACCAGCAATCTCGAATCGTTTCGCGTCGCACTCAGCGCGGAGAACCGTACGCTCAAGAGAGCCCTGACTGATCCCCGCCTAGTAAGCGGCATCGGCAACGCGTATTCAGATGAGATTCTGCATGCCGCGCAGTTGTCACCCATTACGCTGACACACAAACTCAAGCCGGATGAGTGGGAACGGTTGTT
>JAFAJU010000249.1 GCA_019236035.1 Verrucomicrobiota bacterium
CGCGCTTCTCGCTGCTTGTCTAAAGCCGGTCATTTTTTGGCGGGGTTGAGATGTATATAACTTTTCATTGAAATGTTGTCGACTCCGCGGCGATGACTTATTGTGTTCATCTAGAAAGTAGCACGGGCGTCTCGCCCGTGACCGGCAATTTACTGTAGCACGGGCGTCTCGCCCGTGGTTAGCACGGGCGGGACGCCCATGTCACATTCACATTCAAATTTTGTGCCGATGCGGGACGATAAGATAGAAAAACGGCGCCGAAACCTTCCGCATTGGGAACAAGACGAGTGCACATATTTCGTCACCTATCGCCTGGCGGATTCTTTGCCCGGCTCAAAACTTGCCGAGTTGCGGGCCGAGCAGGAGAATTGGAAGAGGCTGCATCCGGAGCCCTGGACGCAAAAGACCAAAAAGGACTTCCATCTGTTTTCTAATCGCCGAATTGAGAGGTGGTTGGACAGCGGTTTTGGATCGTGTTTGCTGAAAACGCCTGACACCCGCAAAATCGTCGAGGGTTCGCTAACATTTTTCCACGACAAACGTTACCGACTCGATTGCTACGTGGTCATGCCAAACCACGTTCACGTTCTGGTGAAGCCTTTCCGCGGCTACCCGGTTTCAGGCATACTACATGCCTGGAAGTCCTTCTCGGCGCACCGAATGAATCGACTCTTAGAAACTTCTGGATGCATTTGGATGGAAGAATATTTCGATCACATTGTCCGCAGCGAAAGACAACTGGATCGCTTCCGAGAATACATCTTTTCTAATCCGAAGCGCGCAGGCCTGCCGCATGAACACTTCGGTTTTCAATCATTGATCTAAAATTAAAGTGACACGGGCGTCCCGCCCGTGATCGAAACCCCAACGTAACATGGGCGCTCCGCCCGTGCATCGGTTACAATCACGGGCGAGACGCCCGTGCCACTCTTCACTTTTTCTTTCCGAATCACGGGCGAGACGCCCGTGTTACTATTCCTAGCGCAGCATTTGTTTCGCTGCCTTGGATTGCCGGAATTCTGTGGGCGACTGGCCTGCAACCTGCCGAAAAACACGGTTGAAATGGGTCAAAGACTGGAAGCCGACATCGTAAGCAATTTCGCTCACTCGCCGATTCGGATTAAGCAATTGGGTCTTTGCTCTTTCGATACGTACTCGACCCAGATACTCGGTAAATGTCAGGCCTGTCGCCTTCTTGAACATTTTGCAGAAATAGAAAGTGCTGACATGCATCGCCCTAGCCACATTCTCCAGGTCGATGGGATCCGCCTGATGCCCGACGATGTAAGCTCTGGCCCGGCGAACCATCGGCGGCTCGGACTCTCCCTCTTGCAACATAATTTGGTTCGCGACTATCGAGAGATGCTTCGCAAAAATTTCCAGGAGCTTGATCATTGCCGTGTATTGACGAGGGGTCAGAACCCGGGAATGAAAATATGCGTCCTCCAGTTTCGAGAGATCGATTTGAACACCCCATTCTATCAGCTGTTTGGCTATCTTACCAAACTGCTGGGCATTAGGCTTACGCAAAGCAAGCTGACCCGTCTGCAGGAACCCAATGACCCGGTCTCCGAGATGCACCGGCACCGCGGTGTCACAGAGTCCGGCGAAACAGGTGACTGACGTTGGCCCCGTTCCATTCGACTCGGTAACCCTCTTTTGGATCTCAAGGCAAGCGGCACATGTGCGATTGCACTCGGCCATCAGCTCGCAGAATGGGTTGGCATGCGCCTTCCCAGACATAGCCAGGTTCCAGATCTCGATCGGGCGGAGAGCAAGCGGAAGTTCCGTCGAATCGCTAAAGGCTTGTTCGTAGTCTTTAAAAATCTCCGAACGAGAAATCCGCTGAATAATGTCGGAAGGCCGATCCATAAGTGCGCTCTGTGCATTGGAACCCGAAGACGTCCCCTTATGCGCTGCAGGATGCCACCCAAGGCAAAGCGCCGCCAACCTTTTCTTGGCTGTCCCTCACCGCGGATTGCCCTGCTTGACTGCAATCCATGGTCAAAGTCGGACAAGTCAGGCTGAGAAATCTGCGAGGACATATTTTAGACTTATAAGATGAAAAAGATCGAAGCTGTCATCGATCCAGCTGCGTTAGAAGCTGTGAAACTGCACCTCGTAGAGGCCGGAATCGACGGGAGACTAACAGTGACAGAGGTTAACGGCATCGAGAAACTCGGCCGCTTTTACGAGCTCCAAACAGCGAGCGTAGACCCGTGGAAGCCGTGCGTGAGGGTCGACCTGATTGTCTCCGATCGCCAAACGCAATCCGCAGTCAACATCATATTGAGACATGCGAACCTGGTCGGCTCGGGCGGCAGCGGTGGTCACATTAATATCCTGCCATTGGATGCAACTCTCGAAATCGGCACCGAAAATCCCCAACCACCTTCTAACCCTCAAAAATCACGCAAAAACCGAAAAGACGAGCTCATTGCGGGCTAAAAGGCTCTTAAACAGACGCGGAAGCGTTTGTCTAAGAGCCTGTTTTAAAAGAGATGAGCCTGCATCGCTCCCAAATCTCCGAAGATTTGTGAGCGATGCAGGCTACCCCGGTAGCGTCAGGATCAGAATCTGAACGACAAAAACTCTTAGAATCATGACCAACGGGTAAACCGCAGCGTAGGCCACGAGTGGTTCGTCAGACTTAGTGATGGTTCCAGCAAAGGCCAGAGCGGGCGGATCGGTCATGCTGCCGGCTAAAACCCCGCAAATTGTCGCGAACTTCAGTTTGAGAATGACTCTGGCGACTAAGCCCACCAACACGAGCGGCACCAGCGTGAGGAACGCCCCGGCCAGCATCCAGTAAACTCCACTGCCCGAAATCAATACTTCCAGGAACCGGCTGCCGGATTTTAACCCGACGCACGCCAGGAATAATACGATCCCGATCTCTCGAAGTGCGAAATTGGCACCCGGCGTTAAATACCAAATCAGCGGACCTGCTCTGCCGATTTGGCTCAACACCAGAGCTACGATCAGCGGACCGCCAGCCAGACCGAGCCTCACGGGAGCTGGAGTTCCAGGAAGCGCAATGGGTATGCCGCCCAGGATCACGCCGAGCAAAATACCTACGAAAATTGCGAGCACGTGCGGATGATCCAGGGCCTTGGGCCTGTTACCAATAAGGTCGGCGACCTTCGCTACGCCTTCTGTGGACCCGACCACAAACAGAAGATCACCAAATTGCAACCGGACATCGTCACGAGCGGCAAACTCGACTTCTGCTCTGGTAACTCGGGTTACGACGGCGCCATAAAGCTGCTCGAAATTCAGTTCACTTAACGATTTTCCCAGCGCCGATCGTTTGGTGACGTACAAACGTTCCGTTGTTAGTTCGCTCGGGACGGTTTTCAAATCGACGGTGCTCTTGCGCCCGATCACCTTTTCGAATTCCAAAAGCTTTGTTTTGGGGCCCACCACTCGAACGACATCGCCGATATGAATAACCGTGTCATCAGCAGGCACACTGACGCTGCCATCCCTGTATAACCTCGAGAACACGATGCCCGCCTCCAACGTGAATGGGACATTGTGTAGCCCCAATCCGTCGACGTTGGGATTCGTGATCTCCAGGTCGATATAATCCGGAGTCCGATCGTCAGACTCGGTGGCCGGTTGGTGAGCTTTCCCTTCCCTCTCGGGGTCAACAGCAAACACCCTTTGTATGAGCAGCATCGTCAGTATTATCCCCACAATGCCGAAGGGATAGGCCACAGCGTAGGCCATCCCGAGAAGGTCGATATTACTCGAAGGCTGATCCTTGAACCCCTGAAGCACCGCCTGTGCAGCGGCTAGACTGGGCGTGTTGGTAGTGGCCCCAGAGAAGATCCCGGCCACCGCCGGTATGGAGAATCGAAACAAGCCTCGAAAACCAGCGGTGATTAGGCCCCCTAGTAGAACAACAGTCGCCGCCAGCATGTTGAGCTGCAAACCTTGTTGCCTTAAGGATGAAGAAAAACTCGGGCCGACCTGGAGCCCGATCGTGTAGACGAAGAGAATCAGCCCGAAATCTCGCACGAATTCAAGAATGCGCTCATCGATATGCATCCCGAGTTGGCCAAAAAAGATCCCGACAAACAGGACGCCGGCCGCCCCGAGGCGAATCCCGCGAAATCCGAGACTGCCAAGGCCAAGCCCGACAGCGGCTACGATGCTAAGGGCTAAAACCGCCTGAGCAACGATCCCAGGCGCCAATGATTCCATCCATAGAAACATGTTACCGACTTTGAACCCAACAACATCTCATTACCTGAGAGACGGTACACCTGTCTAGCCACCTTACGATCCCTAATCCTGCACGCCGATTGACTAGATATATCCAAAGTTTGTCCCGGTAGGGCCAAGTTTCACCTTGGCCTTGGGACGCCAACGGGGTGCGACAAAGCAAGCCCTCCCCGAATCACACGCCTCGCCTTTGGTTGCGACTCCGCCGCGTTAGGAGCGATGCAGGCTAACCACTCCCGCGTCAAGCCTTGTGCAATGTATGACAATCCCCGGTCAGCGGAGTAGCAGCCGGTCGCGTAGCATCAGCTTAAAGAAGGAGGAATCCAAATGAATCAAGTAATCGATACTTCAACAATACCGAAGGATATGCCGGTGCAATCTCCCGTTAACTCGAAATTT
>JAFAJU010000503.1 GCA_019236035.1 Verrucomicrobiota bacterium
CCCTACCCCTATCTTTGCTGGCACTGACACTGACACTGACACTGGCACTGACACTGGCACTGACACTACCTCTCCACCGGCGATACGGACACCGCGCAAGCTTTGTAGGCAGGTTGCTGGGAGTAGGGGTCAAACGCTGGAAACGTAAGTTCGTTTGTAGCAGCATAGTGCATCGGGATGAACACGTGGCCGGGCTGGACCGTGCTTGTAATGAAGGCGGTTGCGACCAGCCTTCCGCGGCGCGATGCGACGCGTACTCTCTGATTCGCGGTGATACCCAGCCGGTCCGCGTCGGCGGGGTTGATCTCCATATAAATCTGGCTGGGATACAGCTTTCTTAGCACCAGCGATTTTCCGGTACGCGTCTGAGTATGCCACTGTGATGACGTAGCGCGCCCGGTCAGCAGAATGAACGGATAGAGTTCGTCTGTTACCTCGGGTATCTCACCAGGAGCCTCGAAAATAAATCTCGCTCTCTCGTCGGTATGGTAAAAAGCGCCGTCCTCAAACAGGCGCCGTTCCGTCTCAATGGCCCTCTCCGGCTCTTTGGACAAGTGACAGTCTGATGTGAGAATGCGATCGCAGGCGTCCGGCAGAGGCCACTGAATGCCACCGGCATCGTCGATCATCTTGTAGTCGCGGATGCCGGTGATTTCACAAGGCTGGCCGCGTGATAGTTCTTTTAGAATCTCAAACACAGATTCCGGCGAAGACCACTTTTCGAACATTTTGCCGCAGCCCCAATACTGCGCAACCAGTTTGAAGATATTAAAATCGGACAGCGCATGGCCGGGCGCGCGCGAGACCTTTTTAACGAGGCCGATTCGGCGTTCGGAGTTGATAAAAGTGCCAACTTTTTCACCCCATCCCGCGGCAGGCAGTATCAGGTCGGCATGCTGCGCTGTTTCGGTGGTGTAATACATGTCCTGAACCACCAGGAAATCGAGCTTCTCAATGATCGCGTTGAATTCGCCCTGATTGATCCAGGAATGGGAAGAGTTCGTAGCCACGACCCAAAGCCCCTTGATTCTGTTGTTGGCTATTCCTTCGACAATCTGGTCATAAGCCCAGCTGTTCCGATCCGGGATGCTGTTACTATCGATCCGAAGAATCCGGGCAATCTTTGCCCGGTCCTCCGCGCTTAAAAAATCGTGGCCGGCCAGCAGATTTGTAGTGTTGGAAAAAAGTCGCGAGCCCATCGCGTTGCACTGGCCGGTGATCGAATTAGCGCCAGTCCCCGGACGACCGATATTGCCGGTCATCAGCGCGAGATTGATAATCGCCTGCGCCGTACGCGTGGCTTCGTGGCCCTGATTGACTCCCATGGTCCACCAGAATGAAACGCGTTTGCCCTGATGAATTGTCTCTGCAAACTGCCGCAACTGTGCTGCGGCCAGCCCCGTCGCTTCGCTGACTAATCCTTCGGTAAACGGCGCCACAAAGGCCGCAAACGTTGGAAAACCGGAGGTATGTCTATCGATAAAGTCACGGTCGATCCAGCCGCTCTGATTCAGCATATTAGCCAGTCCGTAGAGCAAACAGAGATCGGACTTTGGTTTGATGGCGTAGTGTTGTGTAGCCGCCATGGCCGTCTCCGTTTTGCGTGGATCGACCACGATGATCTCAGGGCTGTGCTTGTTCCGGCAGACGCGTTGCCACATGATGGGATGCGCGATGCAAGGATTCGAACCGATAAAAACCAGGACATCGGATTCCTCGAAATCCTTGTATGTATATGGTGGCGCGTCGAAGCCGAACGATTGCTTGTAGGCCGTTGCTGCGGTCGCCATGCACTGACGCGTGTTACCATCGCCATGAACGATACCCATCCCGAACTTTGCGAGCGCACCTAGAAAGGCCAGTTCCTCAGTGCAGATCTGGCCTGTGCCAAGCCAGGCGATCGATTCTTTGCCGAATTTATCTTGGATCGCCTTGAAGCGGAGGGTGAAGATTTGGAGCGCCGTGTCCCAGTCCGTCCTTTTGAGCTGCCCGGACTCGTCGCGAACGTATGGGGTGGTCGCCCGATCATGCGCACGCAGCGGTGTGAGCGCCTCCCACCCTTTCGGGCAGGCCATCCCCAAGTTAACCGGATAATCAGTGGTCGGACTCAGGTTAATGGCCTGACCGTCTTTGAGATGAATCTTCAAACTGCAGCCTGTCGAGCAAAAGCCGCAGATCATGTCCGTGGTATCGTCTGGCTCAAGTCGTGCCGGCACTTTGCCGAGTCCAAAATCCCCGGGACGCAGCACAAGGTCCTGGGTGAGCCGCCCATCCCATTGTCGAATCAGCGAGTTTACCTTTTTGACGAGAGGATGTCCCCGCAACTTTGCTACCCGCTTTTTCATGAAGTGATTCCTCCAGGCATTTTCGGCGGAATCACGGCGGTAAAGAACAAGTAGCGCTCAAGCAGTTCGCCGAGAAGTGAGCCACCCAGGATTCCGGCAGCCGTCCCGAGATTGCAAATCCCGAGCAATCCAAGGAGAGGGAGGGCAATCCCGCCCATTGCGCCGAAGACGAATCGGGCAACTGCGACGTGTTTCAATTCGCCGCGCATAAGCTGCGCCGTGCGCTTCATGTTCGTCCAGCCGGTATCGAGCAAATGGGTGAAAACGGCGAGTTCGCAGAGCAATTTTGCTATGCTGATTGCAGCGATGAATCCGCAAAGCAGCATGATGATTTGGCGGAACGATGTCTGCGTAGCGATAGCGGGCACGAACGCAGCTTGGCAGACCATCGTAAACAGAATGGTGGCCGGACCCAGCATCAGCAAGGTTCCAACGAATTTGAGCGACGTCATCGTCGTACGCCAGAAGGTGCGCCGCGTGTCCTGGTAAATCATGATGGAGCACACCACTCCCCCAAGTCCGGACAAAGCGACGCCGAGCCCGAGCGCGTTCCGTAACGGGGAGGAACACAATTCGCGCAAAAGAGGAGGGCTCACCCATTGGCTGAGAACGGGCAGCCAGAAGGACCCTGCATAAACAAGAGCGCATCCCGCGAACAATCCGAAAGCAACAATCTCCCGGCTCAACCACGAGGTTTTCAAACCAACGAAGGCCCGCCAGGCGTAGAGCGGCCGCCCGAGATGCATCGTACTTGCGCCGACCGCAAGAAAACCGAGGAAAAGGGCAACGAGTGAATGAAACGGCGCCAACCGGTCCATTAAATCGCTAGGGAAAAGCAGGCGTAGAGTGATACCCACTAGAAAGCCCCCGACAGAAAGCTGCGTGAGCACTAGCATCACGACCAGCGGTAAATGCGAGTGCTCCGGCTTGATGTTATAAAAATCGCCCGGCGTCATATTGGCGGGCAGATTTCTTGAGCTGTGGTACTGCGTGGTGGGCAGGGTATAGGACGAATCGGGAGCTCCCGGTAGAAAGTTAGTGTTCCTTCGCTCCTTCGTTATTAGTTCCTTGTTGACGATCGTGATGCTGATCGCCTCGTTCGGACAGGCCTGCACGCACGCGGGCGCTTCGCTCGCAGCGAGCCGGCTGGAGCACATGTCACACTTCCGAACGATGCCCCGTTTTTTCGAATATTTCGGCACATCATAGGGACACTTCAAAATGCAATATTGGCAGCCGATGCACTGATCATCGAGATGCCGGACGATACCGGTGAGAGAGTCTTTGTGGTAAGCGTTGACCGGGCAACCGTTCATGCAAGCCGGATCGACGCAATGGTGACACGCGGTCGTCACCGTCTGTTGGACCGGTTCGGCTACGGTGCCTCCAAACAGCACTCCGACATCTCGCCAGGTCTCTTCGGCGTCCAGGCCGTTCAGATTGTGGCAAGCGGTCACGCACGCCTTACAGCCGGTGCACGCGTCGAGATTAACCGCAAACGCATACTGCTGGCCAGGCGCCGGCAACGACAACGGGATCAGGTCGCGGTAATACTTTGCCTGCGCTGGGCTTCCCTGTTCGTGTGAGCGCGCGAACTTGGCGACGGGTGTAAGGAGCTGCTGCTCTTCGAGCAAATCGTCAATCAACGTGCGATCCCCGCTCAGCGGAGGAGTTCCTACCAAATCAGTAGACATCGCGTTGGTAGCGTTTGTCGGCTTTGAGTTTTTGAACGTATTCTGCAGCGGCTTCTTCGGAGCGGTCGCCGGCAAGTTTCACAACTTCGTGGAGAGCCTTGTCGACATCCTTAGCCATACGGCTCGCATCGCCGCAGACATAAAAATGCGCTTCCTGCTCCAGCCAGTTCCAGAGCTCTTTGGCATTTTCCAGCATCCGGTGCTGCACGTAAATCTTGTGGTCCTGATCCCGCGAAAAGGCCGTATCGAACCTCGTCAAAACGCCTTCGCTTCGGAACGCTTCCAGTTCTTCTTTGTAGAAGAAATCACAGCTTGATTTCTGGGCTCCGAAGAAGAGCCAGTTGCTGCCTTTCGCGCCGGTTGCCTTTCGCTCCTCCAGAAATGCCCGAAACGGTGCGATACCGGTACCGGGGCCCACCATGATCATCGGCAGGTCGCCGTTCTGCGGCACGCGGAAATGCTTCGAGGGCTGAATAAACACCGGAATAGGGGTGTCCTTGCCGCTGCGTTCGGCGAGGAAATTTGAGCAAACGCCTTTTCGCTTCCGGCCGTGGATTTCGTAGCGAACCGTGTCCACCGTCAGATGCACCTCTTCAGGGTGTGCCTTCAGGCTCGAGGCGATCGAATAAAGTCGTGGCTGCAGCTTTTTCAGCAGGGAAACAAATTCTTCCGGACTAAAATTAACTCCTGGAGATTCGAGCAGAAAGTCTATGATCTCGCGTCCCCATAGAAACTTGTCCAGCTCTGTGCGCACATCCGCACTAATCAATTCCTTCAAGTATTGATCAGCGGCGTCATGTTCGGCCATGGCATTCAGAAATTCGCGGTCGGGCGCCCGAATCTGATAATCGCGCAGGAGAGCAAGCCGAATAGGCTTTTTATTACCCTCGGGACCACTGACCTCCTCTTCGCCGTCAAACCGCAGAGCGCGCAAAATTTCATCCACGAGCTCCGGCGAGTTAGTCGGCATGATGCCCAGGGCATCCCCGGCTTCATAGGTCAACCCTGACGCCTTGAGCGAAATCTCGTAATGACGCGTGTCCTTTTCAGAGCCTTCCCCGGTCAGTTTGCGGTTTACCAGGAGCCGTGCGGGGAACGGGTTTTTGCGCGAGTAGCCGACCGGCTTTTCCGCGGTCGGTGCGGCTTCCAAAACCGGTGCAGCACCGTTCCCTGAGCCGTGCAAAGACGGTCCGGTGCCCGGCAGATCAATATTTTTTAACGCTTCGAATACGCCGCGCTGCCAACGCGCTGCTCCTTCCTCGAAATCAACGTTGCAATCAATTCGCTCGAAAATCCGCTTGGCTCCAAGCGCCTCGAGACGGTTATCCAGACTTTTACCAAAACCGCAAAAGTGCTGATAGTTCGTGTCGCCCAAAGCTAGCACTGAATATCTTAACCCTGCGAGTTTGACTTCATTTTCCGTGCTCAAGAGTTGCCAGAACGCAGCTGCGTTATCCGGCGGATCTCCCTCGCCCCAAGTGCTTGTGACAATGAGAGCGCACTTCTCTTGTGCCAGCGCCACCGGGTTCGCCTTTTCGAGCGGTGCGATCGTTGTATCGTAGCCCTGCTTTTTCGCTTCCT
>JAFAJU010000527.1 GCA_019236035.1 Verrucomicrobiota bacterium
GCGGGCGTTGATCTTTGTGGCCTTCCTGAAATGGCAAAAACCGCGCGCCCGTCATTGGAGGGCTACGCTCCGCCGTAGCAGCCACCGCTGAATGGCTCCGCCTCGCCCATTGTTTGGAGGGGCGTTGCTTGCAACGCCTGGCGTTGCTTGCAACGCCTTCAGCCGACAGGCCGAAAGGCGATCGACCACCCATCACAGACAACCCTGCGAAGGAGCTGCAAGCAGCTCCCCTCCAGATCCCATTGTCCTGGCCAGGCTTTCTCGCTCTTCCCGCCGGTTGCGCGGTGGCTGCTACGACGGCCGCCGTCGTTCCGCAGACGCGGAACTATGGCGCCCCTCCTGGCCCGACGTAGCAAAGGGGAACAGGGGCGAAGTCGGAAGCGTAGCCCTCCAGTTACCAGACGCCACACACAAGAAAAGCGGTTGAACGGCCGCGCATCGCGGATTTTCTGTATTTGACTATTTCGTCAAATTGAGCCTAAGTCCGTGGCGAGTTCATCGCGTCGAAGCGGCCTCGGTCCCCCGGTCGCATTCGAAAGCAAAAAAAGCATGACCATGTCGAAGCGATCAATATTTCAGAGGTTACACTACGCTTGGATTGTCGCGGGAATCACTTTTCTAACCCTCATCGTCACCGCGGCGGTCAGAGCTACTCCCAGCATATTGATAGTACCGTTGGAACAAGAGTTTGGTTGGTCGCGTGCGACTATCTCATTTGCAATCTCGATTAACCTTTTGCTCTACGGCTTGATTGGTCCATTCGCAGCTGGGCTGCTGAATCGGTACGGTTCGCGCAGAGTCATGATCATATCACTGGCGCTGCTCTCCGGCGGTGTTGCGCTCACGACTTTGGTCCGACCTCATGGCAATTGGTTTTACTTTGGGGGATTCTAGTCGGTACGGGAACCGGAATGACGGCCATCGTGCTGGGCGCGACTGTGGTTCACCGGTGGTTTCGAAAACAGCAGGGTCTGATCATCGGTATTCTGACGGCAAGCACTGCGACTGGACAGCTCTTATTCCTGCCGATTCTGGCGCACTTTGTTGAGCAGGATGGCTGGAGGATGGCTGTGTGGACGGTGGTCGCTGCCTTGTTAGTAGCCCTGGCCGTTGTTTCTCTTGGGATGAGGAGCGATCCTTCGGAGGTCGGGGTCAGACCGTTCGGCGAGGATGATCAACCGAGCGCTGAGTCAACGATAGCGTTAGATCCGGTACGAGAGGCATTTAACGCGTTAGGACGGGGTGCGCGCTCTATCGATTTCTGGCTCCTGGCAGGTAGCTTCTTTGTTTGTGGCGCTAGCACGAACGGATTGATCGGGACACATTTGATCTCGGCCTGTATGGATCACGGGATGCCGGAGGTCCAAGGGGCGGGCCTCCTCGCGATGATGGGATTGTTTGATCTGGTTGGAACAACCGCGTCAGGTTGGTTGTCGGACCGGTACAGCAATCGCTGGTTGCTTTTTACCTACTATGGGCTTCGTGGACTTTCTTTGCTGTTCTTACCGCAAGCGTTCGATCCGACGACGCACCAACTGACGATTTTCGCCGTATTTTACGGCCTTGATTGGATTGCAACCGTACCGCCTACGGTCGGTCTGATAGCCAAAATCTTCGGACGCGAAAACGTTGGGCTGATGTTTGGCTGGGTGCTTGCGGCGCATCAGCTTGGTGCCGCTACCATCGCGTACCTGGCCGGATTTATCCGCAGTATGGACGGGAGCTACGACCATGCGTTCATTCTTTCCGGTGCGGCCTGCGTTTTTACTGCACTAGGGGTGCTGCTGATTGGCAGGGGTGTTAGCCCGCAAAAATCTGACGCTGGGAGAATCGAGGAGGTCATTGCGGGCTAGGACGCGACGAAGCGCGTCCCTACCAAACGATCCGGTAGAGCCGAGGACTTCGGCGAGCTCAGTCGAGCGACTTCGGCAAGCTCAGTACGAGCCGTTCACCTTGGCCTTTTGGCCCTAACGGGGGGTGCGACTCATTGCAAAAGTAGGAAGGCGATGCTCAGCGCGACGATCGCGACAATAAGCGCTAAAACTAGCGTCTTGATCCCGCTTGTTGACCGCAACCGGGACGCGCGAGTGGGGATAAGTGGAGTTCTGTCCTGGGTTCCTGGCACGTTTTGGATGGCGCATTTCAATTCGTTGAAATGACCATACACGGATCGAACGAGGCGCGCCTCTCCAATTCCAATAGCCTGCATCGCTCAAAAATCTCTAAAGATTTGTGAGCGATGCAGGCTAACGGCTCAGAACTTCCAAAAACGCCCTTGCTCGGATCCCAACCTGAAATCGAGAACGCGCTCCGCGTTAACGGTCCCGACCGCTTCACAATGGAGATCTCGGGCGACGAAGCGGTTTCGGACTTTTTCTGCGGAGTGCTCCGGAACACTCAGGATGTAACCGAAGCTCGGAAAACAGGTGAGCCAGAGATCGAGCGGGATCTGGTCAGGTTGCGGTATGGCTTCCAGATCGATGAGTGCACCCACCGCAGAGTTTTCCAAAAGCATGATAAGTGTGCCGACGATACCACCCATGCTTATGTCGCGCGCGGCACAACAGAGGCCCTGCTCGGCCAGCGCCGGCAAGATCTCAAGATCATCGCGAAGCTGATGAGCCGGTGCGCGTGTACTCGCGTTCCAGAACGGGTAGTTGTTAAACAGTTCGCCTCTCAGATCTACAGCGACCAGCAATCGATCTCCCGGCTTGGCATCGAATGTGGTCAGCAGCCGATTCGCCCGGCCGAGAACCGAGACAGCGAGATTCGTTCGCTTGCTGCCATGGGCCGTGTGCCCGCCGACGATGGGTACGCCGTAGGCCTGGGAGGCTGCCAGCATCCCGGCCCAGATTTCTTTGGCTTTGGCTTCTGAGCCCAGCCAAAGAGCGTTGGTGACGGCCATCGGCCGGCCGCCCATCGCGTAGATGTCGCTCACATTGACCATGACCGCTGAGTAACCGGCGAACCACGGAGCATCGTTTACGAACCCTTCAATTAACCCCTCCATGGCGAAAAGGAGCCAGCCATCGGCGGTTTGCAAAGCCGCGCAGTCATCGCCGAGGCGGACCGCTCCGCTGCCGAATATGTCCGGAAGCTTTACGGATTCCCCGACGAATTCGTAGGCAGCCTTGATAGCTGCTTTTTGCCTTAACCCAGGGCTGGATCGCAGGCGGTCCTCAAGTTC